>CAZDLV010000238.1:0-3510 GCA_964506345.1 uncultured Rhodobacterales bacterium
AACAGCAGCTGGAAATAAGTGAACGGCTTGAAGCTTTTGTCCAGCCCGTAAAGCGTTCCGGCAATGGTTGCCAGGGCCGCCGCGATGATCCATGTGATCATCACCACCTTTTCCGGCGAGATCCCCGACAGCAGCGCCAGATCCTCGTTGTCGGAATAGGCGCGCATGGCCTTGCCGGTGCGTGATTTCTGCAAAAACCAGAACAGCAGGATCACCACGACAACGGCAATGCCCAGCGTCAGCCCTTGCGAGACCTTGATCGTCAGCCCCTCGGACAGGCCGGTCGCGGCCTTGAATTCGCGTGCTTTCAGAATAAACCGCGCGCCATCGGCAAAGCGCTGGTCGTTCGGCCCGATGACAAAGCGCACGATGCCGTTCATCACGAACATCACCCCGACCGAGGCCATGACAAATACGATCGAGGGCGATTTCTGTTGCCGGTAGAATTTGTAAACCAGCCGGTCCGTGGCCAGCAGCATACCGATAGTTGCCAGTATGCCGATGGGCAGGGCCAGCAGCGCCGTCGGCAGCGGCGCAATGGAAATCCCCATCGACTGGAACCACCATGTGAACAGGATCACCACCATGGTGCCGAAGGCCATCGTATCGCCGTGGGCGAAGTTCGAGAACCGAAGGATGCCGAACACCAGCGTCACCCCCAGCGCCCCGAGCGCCAGTTGCGAGCCATAGGCCAGGCCGGGAACGATGACATAGTTGCCCAGCAGGATAACGGCGTTGAGAAGGTCTTCCATATTTTAACCCCCCAGAAAGGATTTGCGGACCTCGGGGTTGGCCAGCAAGGCCTCGCCCGTATCCGTGAAACGGTTGCGGCCCTGCACCAGAACATAGCCCTTGTCGGCAATATTCAGCGCCTGTCGCGCGTTTTGTTCAACCATCAGGATGGCAATGCCGGTGCGTGCCACCTCGATGATGCGGTCGAACAGTTCATCCATGACGATGGGCGAGACCCCCGCCGTCGGTTCGTCCAGCATCAGCACCTTGGGTTTGGTCATCAACGCGCGGCCCACGGCCACCTGCTGGCGCTGCCCGCCGGACAGCTCCCCCGCCGGTTGCTTGCGCTTTTCCTTCAGGATCGGGAACAGGTGGAATACCTGCGCCATTGTTTCGGAAAAATCATCCTCGCGGATATAGGCCCCCATTTCGAGGTTTTCCTGCACCGTTAGCGAGGTGAAAACATTGTGGTTCTGTGGCACAAACCCCATGCCCGCCTTGACGCGGTCCTGCGGGGTCAGGCCGGAAATATCCTGCCCGTCCAGCATCACGCGGCCCTTGTGGATGGCCAGCATCCCGAACACCGCTTTCATGGCGGTGGATTTTCCGGCCCCGTTCGGGCCGACGATCACCGCGATCTGGCCTTTGTCCACGGCAATGGTGCAATCGTGCAGGATGTCCGCGCCACCATAGCCGCCGGTCATGTTCTCGCCGATCAGGAAACTCATGTCTGCGCCCCCGTGGTCTTGTTTTTCAGCCCGGTGCCGAGGTAGGCCTCGATCACCGCTTCGTTGTTCTTGACCTCTTCGGCGGTGCCTTGTGCCAGCACCTTGCCCTCGGCCATGCAGATCACCGGATCACACAGGCGGCCGATGAAATCCATGTCGTGTTCGATCATGCAGAAGGTATAGCCGCGCTCCTTGTTCAGCCGCAGAATCGCGTCGCCGATGGTGTTGAGCAGCGTCCGGTTCACGCCGGCGCCGACCTCGTCCAGAAACACGATTTTGGCGTCCACCATCATGGTGCGCCCCAGTTCCAGCAGCTTTTTCTGCCCGCCGGACAGGTTCCCCGCCAGTTCGTCGGCCACATGGGAAATTTCGAGGAACTCGATCACCTCGTCGGCTTTCTGGCGGATTTCGGCCTCGGCCGTGCGCACCGCCCTGCTTTTGAACCAGGCGTTCCACAGGGTCTCGCCGGCCTGTTCGCCGGGGACCATCATCAGGTTTTCGCGCACCGTCAGTGTCGCGAATTCATGGGCGATCTGGAAGGTCCGCAACAATCCCTTGCCGAACAATTCGTGCGGGGAGAGGCCGGTGATATCCTCGCCGTCCAGAAATACCCGCCCCGATGTCGGCGTGTAGTGGCCCGCAACCACGTTGAACAGCGTGGTCTTGCCCGCGCCGTTCGGCCCGATCAGTCCGGTGATCGACCCCTTGGCGATTTCAAGGCTGGTTCCATCCACCGCCCTGATACCGCCGAAATGCATGTGCAGGTTTTCAACCCGTATCATATCTTGCCCCTCGATATGCAAAACAGCCCGGAAAACCCCGGGCTGTTTCTTTTGTGTGGTGGCAACCTTAGCGGATGCGCTGGGTTACGAATTTACCGTCGATGATTTCGTATTCCTGATAGGAACCGGCTGCTTCGCCCGGGCCAATCAGTTCAACGCCCGAAGCACCCTGATAGTCAACCTGACCACCGGATTTCAGGATATCGAGAGCTTTGCCCAGTTCACCCGGATAGATTTTTTCACCCGGTGCATTGGCTACGTTCAGAACGTTTGCCGCAATGCTGGCGCGATCGGCCGAACCGCCGGCCTGAATGGCCAGTGCGATCAGTGCCGCCGCGTCATAGCTTTCAGCCGTGAACGGGCCGTCCGGTGTGTCCGCAACACCCTGCAACATGCCGACCAGCGTTTTGGCGCCGTCGCTGTTGGAACCCGGCTGTGTGCCGATGGAACCGTTCAGGTCCGGTCCGATCGCCGCGATCAGTGCGTCGGATTTCATGCCGTCGCCCAGAACGAATGTGTCGAACGCGCCGGAATCAAGCGATGCCTGGATGATGCCTTTACCGCCCTGATCCGCATAGCCCAGAACCGCAAGGATATCGCCACCGGCTGCTGCCAGTGCGCCCACTTCGGCGGAATAGTCGGCTTTGCCGTCTTCGTGTGCTGCGGAAATGGTGATGGTGCCGCCGGCATTTTTGAATGCGCTTTCGAACGCATCGGCCAGACCTTTACCGTAGTCGTTGTTGGTATAGGTTACGGCAACGCTTTTGATGCCTTTGTCGATCAGCACATCGGACATGACCTGACCCTGACGGGCGTCGGACGGTGCGGTGCGGAAAAACAGGCCGTTGTCGTCGATGGTGGACAGCGCCGGCGAGGTCGCGGAGGGCGAGATCATGACAACGCCGTTCGGCACAGCCACGTTGGCGGCAATCGCACCGGTCACGCCGGAACAGTCGGCGCCCATGATGGCGGCAACCTTGTCGGATGTGATCAGACGCTCGGCAGCGGCGGTGGCCGCAGCGGAATCGATACAGGTCGAGTCAGCGCGGACCGAATTCAGCGTGGCCCCGTCCAGCAGCTTGCCGGAATCGTTGACTTCTTTCATGGCCAGTTCGGCAGCCGCTGCCATATCGGGGGTCAGCGATTCAATCGGGCCGGTGAAACCGAGGATAACCCCGATATTGACAGTCTGGCCGGCAAAGGCCGATGTCGCGATCAGCGCCGAAGCGGCTGTCGCCAAAAGTAGTTTTTTCATTTTTCGTTCTCCC
>CAZDLV010000239.1:0-3497 GCA_964506345.1 uncultured Rhodobacterales bacterium
CCCCCCTATGAAATACCCCCTGCCGACACCCTATATCAGTATTACCTTATAAAGGCCAAGCAAGGATCACACCGCCGATGAAGCCCGCCAGCCAGACAGATTTTTTGCAGAAAACCGCCGCCTTTCTCGCGCGCGCGGTTCTGCCGGTGCTTCTGGCATTCTCGCTCGGCTTCACCAACGCGGCCATGGCGGCCAGCCCGCACCACGGTGCGACGTCCGCGACCATGGTCATGAGTTCGTCCACCGATACGGACCACAGCACCGGTCATTCCGTCAACGGCGTGATGGTTTGTCAGGAAATGGCCCCCTGCACTGCGGTTCTGGCCATCAGCACCCGCGAAGCGCCGGTCGGCACGCGGTTCGAACCGGCCCGCATCATGGCGGCCGAGACATTGCGCACCCGGGTTGAACAACCGCCCTACCACCCGCCCATCGCCTGAATTCCCCGGTTCCGCCGCGCGCGGACACCTCTTCCTTTGCGCACGCGCAAAGATCACTGGAATTCAATGATGGAGAACGAAAATGAAACCGTTCAACAAATACCTCCTCGCCGCAAGTGGCGCGATCCTTTCGCCCGTCGCGGCCCTTGCAGACCAGACCGGCGGGTTCCTCGGCACGACCGGATATGACCACATGGGTTACGGCATGGGTGCCGGCGGCTGGTTTTTCGGCCCGCTGATGATGCTCGCCGTCTTTGCCCTTCTGGTCGGTGCGGTGGTCCTGATCCTGCGCCAGTTCGGCTATCGTCCGGCAAGCGACACCCAGCGTCCGGTTATGGACCTGCTGAACGAGCGTTTCGCCCGCGGTGAAATCGACCGCGCCGAATACGAAGAGCGTCGCAACGCCCTGAGCCTGTAACCCGCACAAACAGCGCGTCGGGGGCGACCGTCCGGTTGCCCCCGCCCGGCTTCCCCCGCGCCGAACGGTCCGGGACGGGATGGCGCGCGAACCCTTGTCAAATATAACGGAGAATACCAATGTTTACACCAACATCCCCCCGCACGCTTGCATCCGCCACCGTGGCCGCCCTGTTGCTGGGCGCAACTGCCCTTAGCGCGGCGCCGTTTGTCTATCTGCCGGTCGGTGGCGCCGGCAAGATCGAGGTCATCGACGTCGCAACCGCCAAAATCATCGACACCTACACCGGCCTGAAAGCGGTTCACGGACTGGCCGGCACGCCGGACGGCAAGTATCTGGTCGCCGGCAGCTTCAGCGAACGTCCGGTTTCCGCCAACGATGCCAACGGCCCGCAGGTCAGCACCGTCAGCGTTCTTGACCAGGCAACCGGAAAACTCGTGGCCACCATCGACGTGCCGGGTGCCGTCCACCACGTCACCATCAGCCCGGACGGCCGTTTCGCCGCCCTGACGCAGCCGGCCTATGCCTCGGTCAGCATCGTTGATCTGAAAACCCTCGGCCTGCTGACAACGATCAAAACCGGCGCCATGCCGAACTATATGGTGTTTTCCCCCGACAGCGCGGCGCTTTATGTTTCCAACGCCGGCAACGACACCGTGGTGGACGTTACTACAAACGACTGGAAAATCGCCAAAACCTTCAAGGCCGGTCAGGCACCGGAACACATGGTGATTTCCGCCGACGGCAAGACCCTTTACGTCAACAACAACGATGACGGCACCGTCAGCGCCATCGACACGGCAACCGGCAAAACCGACGCCGTTTACCCGATTGGCGAACGGTTGCACGGAATCGACCTGTCCAACGACGGCAAATCGCTGCTGGTGGCGGAACGTGACGGCAACAATATCGCCAAGATCGATCTGGCCAGCGGCACGGTCAGCAAACAGGCAACCGGACCGGCCCCCTATCACCTGACCAGCATTCCGGGCACGGATATGGCCTATGTCACCAGTTCGGACGGGCCGGTTCTGCGCGTCATCAAACAAAGCGACATGTCGGCAGTAACCGAAATCAAAATCCCCGCCATCGGGCACCAGATGGTTGTATCCGCGACCCGCTAAGCAGCGGCTGGCGCCCCTTGCCGGACAAGGGGCGCTATGCCTTCACCCGCGCCATATCCGGATCATAGAGCGGTTCCATATGCACCGCACAGGCAACCCGTTCGCCCGCAACCTCCAGTTCATACGCGCCGGATAACACGAAATCCCGATCCACGCCCCTGGCGCGCACATAGCCATAGCCGATGGACTTCCCGACCGTATACCCGAACCCGCCCGAGGTCAGCCAGCCGACCCGCGCCCCGTTCCGGTAAATCGTCTCGCGCCCCAGCAGCACCACATCGGGATCGCAGCTAAACCCCGCCAGCAGCTTGTCGACCCCGTCCGCCTTTTGCGCCGCCACAGCCGCGCGCCCCTTGAACGGGATATTCTTGCGCAGCTTCACCGCCCAACCCAAACCGGCCTCGAACGGCGTGTGATCCGGCCCGATATCACTGCCCCACGCCCTGTAGCCTTTTTCCAGACGCAGGCTCTCGATCGCCCGATACCCGGCATTGACCAACCCGTGCGCCGCGCCCGCCGCCATTAACGCATTGTAAACCGTGACCGCATATTCCACCGGCACATGCAGCTCCCAGCCCAGCTCGCCAACATAGGTCACGCGCAGCGCCTGCACCGGACAACCGGCAATACCGATGGTGCGGATACGCCCGAAGGGAAAGCCCCCGTTCGACACATCGGCCCGCGTCACGCCTTGCAAAATATCGCGCGCCTTCGGCCCCATCAGCGACAACACCGCATTGGCCGAGGTGATATCGAACAGCTGGCAATTCATCCCCGCCGGAATATTCCGGCTGATCCAGTCGAAATCATGGGTCGCGAACCCCGTGCCGGTGACGATATAGAATTCCTCGGCGCCCACCCGCGCCACCGTCAGGTCACACTCGATCCCGCCGTGGTCATTCAGCATCTGCGTATAGGTCAGCGTGCCCACCGGCTTGTCCACATCATTGGCGCAAATCCAGCTCAACGCCGCCAGCGCATCCGGTCCCTTCAGGGCAAATTTCGCAAAACTCGACTGGTCGAACAACACCGCCGCCCCGCGCGCGGCCCTGTGTTCGCGCCCGACGGCATCGAACCAGTTCTGGCGGCCAAAGCTGTAAACATCCTGCGGCGTCTCGCCCGCGCCCGCGAACCAGTTCGGCCTTTCCCAGCCGAGCTTCTCGCCAAAACAGGCCCCCTGCGCCTTGAGGTTTTGATACAAAGGAGAAAGCCGGTTCGGCCGCCCCGAGGTATGTTCCTCGTTGGGCCAGGCCATTGTGTAATGCTTGCCATAGGCCTCTATCGTGCGGGTGCGCACCCAGTCGGTGTCGAAATGCGGGCGCCCGAAACGGCGGATATCGGCGGACCACAAATCGAACGGCGGCTCGCCGTTGCGCACCCATTCCGCCAGCGCCATCCCTGCCCCGCCACCGGCGGCGATGCCGAAAGCGTTGAAACCGGCGCCGACAAAAAAATTGCGCAACTCAGGCGCCTCGCCGATGATGAAATTGCCGTCCGGCGTGAAACTCTCCGGTC
>CAZDLV010000240.1:0-3487 GCA_964506345.1 uncultured Rhodobacterales bacterium
CGGCAGGCTATCGACAAACTCCACCATGCGCGGGGCGACGTGGGGCGAAACGCGCTCACGAACCCGCAAAACCAGTTCCTTTTTCAAGGCTTCGTCCGCACCCTCGGCAATAACATAGGCCTTGATAATCTCGGTGCGCACCGGATCCGGCACGCCGACGACGGCCGCCATGGTCACGCGCGGGTGGCCGGTCAGACAATCCTCAATCTCCGTCGGGCCGACACGATAGCCCGACGTGGTGATCACGTCGTCGGAA
Organism: uncultured Rhodobacterales bacterium; assembly: GCA_964506345.1. GTDB lineage: Bacteria > Pseudomonadota > Alphaproteobacteria > Rhodobacterales > Rhodobacteraceae > NORP23. The sequence goes on from CAZDLV010000240.1 coordinate 257, forward strand.
CGCGAAGAGAAAAAGAAATACCCGTCCTCGTCCATCATCCCCTCGTCACCGGTCAACATCCAGTTACCGCGGAATTTCTCGGCGGTTTTTTCCGGTGCGCGCCAGTATTCAAGGAACATGGCCGGATCGGGACGGCGCACGGCGATCTCGCCGACCTCGCCCGCGGGCAACACATTGCCGTCCGCGTCAATAATCGCCACGTCATGCCCCGGCACCGGCTTGCCCGTTGATCCCGGGCGCGGATCGAAGGCGGTGTAGCTGTTGCCCAACACCAGATTGCATTCGGTCTGGCCATAGAATTCGTTGATCGTGGTGCCGAACACCCGCCGCCCCCAGTCGAGCAGTTCCGTCCCCAGCGCCTCGCCCCCCGAACCGACCGAGCGCAGGCTCAACCCCGCAGGCTCCGGCGCCTGTCGCATCAGTTTCAGCGCCGTGGGCGGCAGGAAAGTGTTGCGCACCTTCAGCTTTTTCATCAGCCAGAAGGCGTGTTCGGGGTCGAATTTGCTCATCCGGTGGGCAATCAGCGGCACACCGTAGTTCAGCGCCGGCATCATGACATTGGTCAGCCCCCCCATCCACGCCCAGTCCGCCGGCGTCCACAGGCAATCGCCTTCCTGCGGCAGGAAATTATGGTGCGTCTCCACCCCCGGCAGATGGCCCAGCAATACCCGATGGCCATGCAGCGCCCCCTTCGGCGGGCCGGTAGTGCCGGAGGTATAGCTGATAAAGGCAGGATCGTCCGGCGTGGTATCCGCCATCTCGCAACGGTCTGCGGCCTTGCCGAGTTCCTGCCAGAAACCGAAGGTGCCGCCGGTGCGTTCGTCTATCGAATAAACCACTTCAAGATCAGGCAGTTGATCCCTGATATTCATGATTTTTTCAAGATTCGCAGCATCCGTCACCAGCGCCTTGGCGCCGGAGTTCTGCAACCGGAATTGCAGACCGTCCTCGCCGAACAGGGTAAACAGCGGCACGACAATGGCGCCGAGTTTGTAGCACGCCAAATGGGTCAGAACAGTCTCGGGCGTTTGCGGCAGCAACACGGCGCAACGGTCGCCGCGCCGGATCCCCCGCCCGCGCAAGGCGTTGGCCAGCCGCGAGGAGGCGCGCGAAAGCTGGATATAGGTGTAATCCCTGATCTCGCCATCGGGGCGCAGATAGGTCAACGCCCGCCGGTCCGGTTCATACCGCGCCCAGCGTTCGCATATCTGTTCGGCAATGTTGAAGTTCGCCGGACGCGGCCAGACGAAATTCGCCCGCATGTCTTCCCAGCTTCCGGCCTGTGTGACGAGTCGTTCGGCGCGCATTCTCACCCCCTGTTTGCTCCGTCACAGTTTACCCGACGTGCGCCAAAGGCCAAGACAAAAGCCTTGTTACCTCGCGTTGCGCAGGCTAGGGTCGACGCCGCAACAACAGGAACACCCATGAATGAAGCACCGACACTGATTGACCCCTTTGCCCGCGCCGTGACCTACCTGCGGGTTTCTGTCACCGACCGTTGCGATCTGCGCTGCTATTACTGCATGTCGGAAAACATGACCTTTCTGCCGAAAAAGGAGTTGCTGACGCTGGAGGAACTCGACCGGCTCTGCTCCACCTTTGTCGATATGGGCGTGACCAAGCTGCGGATCACCGGTGGCGAGCCGCTGGTGCGCCGCGGAATCATGACCTTTTTCGATGCCATGTCGCGGCATCTGGCCACGGGTGCTTTGAAAGAACTGACGCTGACCACCAATGCCACGCAACTGGCAAAATTCGCGGAACCGCTGCGCGACGCCGGGGTGAAACGGGTGAATGTCTCGCTCGATACGCTCGACGAAGCGAAGTTCAAGGACATCACCCGCTGGGGCCGCTTCAATCAGGTGATGGACGGGATCGACGCCGCCGACAAGGCGGGGCTGAAGATCAAGATCAACGCCGTGGCCCTGAAGGGGCGCAACGACGACGAGGTGCATCACATGGTGGAATGGTGCGGCGAGCGCGGATTCGACCTGACATTTATCGAGGTCATGCCGATGGGCGATATGGGCGAGGTCGACCGGCTGAACCAGTATTGGTCGCTCGACGACGTGCGCACCGAACTGGCCAGCCGCTGGACGCTGAAGGATATTGCGCTCAACACCGGCGGACCGGCGAATTATGTGGAAATTGCCGAAACCGGCGGGCGAGTCGGGTTTATCACCCCCCTCACCCATAATTTCTGCGAAAGCTGCAACCGTGTGCGCCTGACCTGCACCGGGCAACTCTATATGTGTCTGGGGCAGGAAGACGAGGCCGATATGCGCAAGGCATTGCGCGATTCCCCCACCGACGACGCACCACTACGCCGCGCTATCGAGGCCGCGATTGCCCGCAAACCCAAGGGGCACGATTTCGACTATTCCCGACAGGAAGTCGAAGGTCAGGTCTCGCGCCATATGAGCCACACGGGCGGGTAAATCAGGCGTTTTCGACGCGCTGCACCTGCTTGCCGAACCCCTCGACCTCCAGCTCCAGTTCATCGCCTGCCCGCAGGAAACGCGGCGGCTTCGCACCCATACCGACGCCTTCGGGCGTGCCGGTGGCGATGATATCGCCGGGCAGCAGGGTCATGAAACGGGACATGTAGGAAATGATTTCAGCCACAGAAAAAATCATGTCGCCGGTCGAGGAATCCTGCCGGACCTCGCCATTGAGCGACAGGGTCAGGCGCAAGGTTTGCGGGTCGGGCACCTCGTCCGCGGTCACAAGATAGGGGCCGACGGGACCGAAGCCGGGGGCCGATTTCCCCTTGATCCACTGACCGCCGCGCTCGATCTGGAAGGCGCGCTCGGACACATCGTTGACGGTGCAATAGCCGGCCACATAGTCCAGCGCCTTGTCCTCGGAAACATAGCTGGCCTCGCGGCCGATCACGACGCCAAGCTCCACCTCCCAGTCGGTTTTTTCGGAATCGCGCGGGATGATAACCGGATCGTTCGGACCGGACAGGGCCGAGGTGGCCTTGGAAAACAGGATCGGCTCTGCCGGTTTGTCCATCCCTGCCTCTTCGGCGTGTCGGGCATAATTCAAACCGATGCAATAAAAATTCGGCACATAGGCAAGGCAGGCGCCGATGCGCGGCACGTCCTCGACCACAGGTGCAATCGACAGGTCGAGCGAACGCAGATGATCGAGCGCCCCGGTCGAGACCCCGCGGCCGGCGAAATCGGGCACCAGTCCGCTGACGTCGCGGATATTGCCGTTTTCATC
>CAZDLV010000241.1:0-3474 GCA_964506345.1 uncultured Rhodobacterales bacterium
GATGCGGGTCGATTTCATTGTGGTAATCTCCAGTTTGGGTTTGTGTGGTCCACGGCGTTGTGCTGCGAATGAGATGAATTTGGACCACCCCCGCCAAAACCGAAATTGTGTTTTGGGTATAAAACGCCGTCATAAACCTTTGCGGTATCCGGCCAAAACCGCCAGTTTTTTCCTACCTTGGGCATAAAATACCCGATTGGCCTGAAGTTTATGCGCGGTATTGCCCCTCTCGACGTTGATTTTCCACACAAATATGACAAAACGCTGACAACAAGCCGGGATTTTGCCACAATTCCAGCAGCTTCGAATCACGCAGGTCTGGCGGTCGGAAAGTATTTATGTAAACTTCGAAAGATAATAATCGGGAGAAACACCATGCCAACGCCCCCTCGCGGCCAGATTTTTGACGATATTACCGGAACAATTGGCGGAACTCCTTTGGTTCGCCTGACCAGATTCGCCCGCACTGCCGGTGTAAACGCCGAAATTCTCGGCAAGCTGGAATTCTTCAATCCCACCGGATCCGTCAAAGACAGGATCGGCGTCAGCATGGTCGATGCTCTTGAAAAATCCGGCGACCTCGAACCGGGCGGCACCTTGATCGAACCCACCAGCGGCAACACCGGAATCGCGCTGGCGTTTGTCTGCGCGGCACGCGGCTACAACCTGATCCTGACAATGCCCGAAAGCATGTCGGTAGAGCGGCGCAAAATGCTGGCCCTGCTGGGTGCGCGTCTGGAACTGACGCCGGCCAACAAAGGGATGCAGGGCGCCATCGACCGCGCCGAAGAATTGTCAAAGGAAATCGACGGCGCCATCGTGCCCCAGCAATTCAACAATCCCGCCAACCCCGCCATTCACGCCAGCACCACCGCCGAGGAAATCTGGACAGATACTGGCGGCGACGTTGACGTTTTTATTTCCGGTGTCGGCACCGGCGGCACATTGTCAGGCGTCGCCTCGGTTCTGAAAAAGCGCAATCCCGCCATAAAAATCGTCGCGGTCGAACCCGAAGACAGCCCGATCCTGTCAGGCGGCATCGCCGGACCGCATAAAATTCAGGGCATAGGGGCCGGGTTCGTGCCCGATATCCTCGACACCGGCCTGATCGACGAAGTCCTGACCATCGGCAACGAAACCTCGATGGAGGTGGCCCGAAAACTGGCCGCCGCCGAGGGCATCCCCGTCGGCATTTCCTCGGGTGCCGCCCTCGCCGCTGCCGTGGAAATCGCCGAGCGGCCGGAAAACGAAGGCAAGAAAATCGTCGTTATCCTGCCCAGCTTTGCCGAACGCTACCTTTCCACGTCACTGTTCGACGGGCTGTAATGGAACCGGAGGAACTCGAACGCTACGCCCGCCATATCGTTTTGCGCGAAATCGGCGGACCGGGGCAACAACGCCTGCGCAAGGCGCGGGTTCTGGTGATCGGCGCGGGGGGACTTGGCTCGCCGGTATTGATGTATCTGGCCGCCGCCGGTGTCGGCACCCTCGGGATCGTTGACGACGACACGGTCAGCCTGTCGAATCTGCAACGTCAGGTATTGCACAGCACCGACCGCATTGGCACCGCCAAGGTCACCTCGGCCCAAGCGGCAATTGCCGCCATCAACCCGCACGTCGAAACCCGCCTTTACCAAACCCGCCTGCGCCCCGACAATGCCGCCGATCTGGTTGCGCCCTTCGATCTGGTGCTGGACGGATCCGACAATTTCGACACCCGCTATCTGGTAAACCGCACCTGCGTTGCCCTGGGCAAGCCGCTGATTTCCGCCGCGATGAGCCAATGGGAAGGGCAAATAAGCCTGTATGATCCTGCAAACGGCGGCCCCTGTTATGAATGTGTTTTCCCGAAACGCCCCGCCGACGGTATCGCCCCGACCTGCTCCGAGGCCGGCGTTATGGGCGCACTGGCCGGAATCATGGGGTCGATGATGGCCAGCGAGGCTATCAAACACATCACCGGCGCGGGCGAACCCCTGCGCGGCAAAATGCTGATTTTCGATGCTCTCTATGGTGAAAGCCGGAAAATGGGTTTACATAAAAACCCGAAATGTCCGGTTTGCGGCCCCGTCGGGACCGCCACCACAGGAGGTCCCAATGGCTGAATCCCTCAACTTCGACACCATCGTTATCGGCGCCGGTCCGGCGGGCCTCGGATTTGCCCGCTGTCTGGCGGATACCGGCCTGCGCATTGCCTTGCTCGACAAAACACCCGAAAGCGTGCTGGCCGACCCCCCGAACGACGGCCGCGACATCGCCCTGACCCACACGTCGGAATCCACCATGCGCGACCTCGGCATGTGGGACCACATTCCTGCGGACCAGATCGGCACCATCCGCGACGCCAAGGTGGTAAACGGCCAGTCCCCCTATGCGCTGCATTTCGACGCCGGCCGGACCCATGCGGACTACCTCGGCCATATCGTCCCGAACTTCCTGATCCGCCGCGCGGCTTATAATGTCGTGAAGGATTTCGACAACATCACCCTGTTTACCGGAATCGAGGTCACCGACGTCCACACCGACACCGCCGCCGGCACGGTGACGCTGGCGGACGGGCGCACCCTGAGCGCCAAACTGGTGATCGCCGCCGACAGCCGGTTTTCCGGCACCCGCCGCAAGATGGGCATTTCCGCCGCCATGCAGGATTTCGGCCGCGTGGTCATCGTCTGCGAAATGGAACACGAGCTGTCGCACAACGACACCGCGACCGAGTGTTTCCATTATGACCAGACCCTCGCCATCCTGCCGATGCACGGCAATCTTTCCTCGGTCGTCGTTACCATTTCCGCCGATCGTGCCGACGACATCATGGCCATGACACCCGAAGCCTTCGCCGAAGACATCGCAAACCGTTTCGGCAATGCGCTCGGCAAAATGACACTGGTTTCCGAGCGCCACCCCTATCCGCTGGTCTCGGTCTATGCCGACAAATTCATCGCCACCCGTTTCGCGCTGGTCGGCGACGCGGCGGTCGGGATGCACCCTGTCACGGCACACGGTTTCAACCTCGGCCTGTTCGGCGCCGACGTTCTGGCCGCCGAGATCCGCCGCGCCCTGCAAAACGGCACGGACATCGGCGATTTCGGAGTCCTGAGCCGCTACCAGTCCCGCCTGCGCCGCAAATCCCGCCCGATCTATCTGGGCACGAACGTGCTGGTCAAACTCTACACCGACACCAGCCCCCCCGCCCGCATCCTGCGCGACGCGGCCCTGCGGCTGGGCAACATCCTGCCACCGGTAAAAAGCGGGATCATGCGGCAGTTGACAGAAATAGACCGGCGGGCGGGTTAGAGGAGCAAACATTACTCAAAAAGCAAGAAGCTCCGCATTAAGCGAAGCTTCAAGGACACCGACAATATCTAGGTTAGTCGAAGCTTGTCATCGCTCAGTGACTAACCTGCCTAGAAATCTAGGTCTTAAAGCCCGATAAACGGGATACTCCCCCAACATAGCTATACTAGTTCACTTTAT
>CAZDLV010000242.1:0-3474 GCA_964506345.1 uncultured Rhodobacterales bacterium
TGAAATGAAGCGATATCCGCGCCCTTCGGGTTATCCGGATTTCCGCCCTGACTGTATTGCAACCCCTTGAAATAGCCCCGCTATTCCTGCGGGGCCGCGCCGTTCCAGAACAATAATCCGGCAAACTGGCGGTGCGGCATTTACAGCTCGCCGCCCTAATGCCTGTTCGGACGGGCGCCGGTGCCCTCGTCATCCAGCAGCGCGCCGGTGGCGAAGCGGTCCAGACGGAATTTGGCGGCGTAACCGGCCGGTTCGCCGGTGGCCAGAAGATGCGCGAAAGCCGCGCCCGAGGCCGGCGTCGCCTTGAAACCGCCGTAACACCAGCCGCCGTTGAGGAACAACCCCTCGACAGGGGTGCGGTCGATGATCGGGGCGCCGTCCATGCTCATGTCCATAATGCCGCCCCAGCTGCGCAACTGGCGCGCGCGGCCCAGCATCGGCATCAGGGCCATGCCGGCCTCGGCCACATGTTCGACCATCGGCAGGTTGCCGCGCTGTGCATAGGAATTGTAACCGTCGATATCGCCGCCATAGACCAGCCCGCCCTTGTCCGACTGGCTGATATAGAAATGCCCCATGCCGAAGGAAATCACCGTGTCGATCACCGGTTTCACCGCCTCGGTCACAAAGGCCTGCAGGACGTGGCTTTCGATCGGCAGGGTCATCCCCGCCATCGCCGCCAGTTGCGAGGTGCGACCGGCCACGGCCATACCCGCCTTGGCGGTCTTGATAAATCCGCGCGTGGTTTCCAGCCCCGTCAGCGCGCCGTTTTCGATTTTGAAACCCGTCACCTCGCAATTCTGCACCAGATCGACGCCGTGCAGATCGGCCCCGCGCGCATACCCCCATGCCACCCCGTCGTGGCGCGCCGTGCCGGCAGTGCGTTGCAACAGGCCGCCGCGGATCGGGAAACGGGCATTGTCGAAATCGAGATAGGGGGTAAAGGCGCGCACCTCCTCCGGCCCCATCAGAACCGCGTCGTCTCCGGTGGCCAGATTGGCGTTGCCGCGCCGCGCCAGAGCGTCGAACTGCCCGTCGTCATGGGCCAGCAGCAGGCAGCCGCGCGGCGAAAACATGACGTTGTAGTTCAGCTCCTGCGACAGGCCCTCCCACATTTTCAGCGATTGCGAATAGAATTCCAGATTACCGTCGAGCAGATAATTCGCCCGCACCACCGTGGTATTGCGCCCGACATTGCCACCCCCGAGGTAGCCTTTCTCAAGCACCGCGATATTCTGCACGCCATAGGTTTTGGCCAGATAATAGGCGGTCGCCAGCCCGTGCCCGCCGCCGCCGATGATCACCACATCGTAGGCCTCGCGCGGCGCCGGATCGCGCCAGACCGGTTTCCAGTCGCGATTGCCGGTCAAGCCGTTCTTCAAGATTTGCAGTGCCGAGTAGCGCACGCGGGACCTCCTGTGGTTCGCGGACCAGAAAAGCGGGGAATGGCGGCTATTGCAAGGGCTATCGGAACGGCCTATAGAACCGCGATATCCATTTTACGCGACAAGGTGCCAAAATGCCCAAAATCAACGGTAACGAAATCCGCCCCGGCAACATTCTGGAACACAACGACGGTTTGTGGATCGCGGTGAAGGTCAGCCATGTGAAACCCGGCAAGGGCGGCGCTTTTGCACAGGTGGAAATGAAGAACCTGCGCAACGGATCGAAGCTGAACGAACGTTTCCGCGCCGCCGACAAGGTGGAAAAGGTGCGTCTGGAACAAAAGGAACAGCAGTTCCTGTATGAAAACGACGGCATGCTGGTGTTTATGGATCTGGAAACCTATGAACAGATCGAACTGCCGGCCGATATTCTCGGCGAGCGTCGCCCCTTCCTGCAAGACGGCATGACCATCAAGATCGAATACCACGAAGCCGAGGCCCTGAGCGCCAGCCTGCCGCAGCGCGTCACCTGCAAGGTTGTGGAAACCGAACCGGCGGTCAAGGGGCAGACGGCGGCGAACAGCTTCAAACCCGCGATCCTCGACAACGGTGTGCGCGTCATGGTGCCGCCCTTTGTCGGACAGGACGAAGACATCATCGTCTCGACCGAAACCATGGAATATGTCGAACGCGCCTAGGCGCGCCGCAACAATGCCCCAGTTCTGCTGAAAGTCTGAAAAATGCCCAACGCCTCTGCCAATCTCAACATCATGGTCAAAGCCGCCCGCAAGGCCGCCCGCACCCTTGTCCGCGACTTCGGCGAGGTGGAAAACCTTCAGGTTTCGTCCAAAGGCGCCGGGGATTTCGTGTCCAAAGCCGACCTGAAAGCCGAAGAAACCCTGCGCGAGGAACTGACAGAGGCACGCCCCAACTACGGCTTTCTGGGCGAGGAAAGCCCCGAAACCTTCGGCGAGGATCCGACCCGCCGCTGGATCGTCGATCCCCTCGACGGCACCACGAATTTCCTGCACGGCCTGCCGCACTGGGCAATTTCTATCGCGCTGGAACACAAGGGCGAGATCGTCGCCGCCGTGATTTACGATCCGGTCAAGGACGAAATGTTCACCGCGGAAAAAGGCGAGGGCGCGTGGATGAACGACCGCCGGATGCGGGTTTCGGCCCGCCGTGATTTCATCGAAATGCTGTTCGCCACCGGCCTGCCGTTTGGCGGGCGTGCCGATTTGCCCGAAACCCTGCAAGACCTTGCCCGCATCCTGCCGCGTTGTGCCGGTGTGCGCCGCTATGGTTCTGCCGCGCTTGATCTGGCCTATGTGGCGGCGGGGCGCTATGACGGTTTCTGGGAACGCCGCCTGCACGCATGGGACATGGCCGCCGGCATCCTGTTGGTCAAAGAGGCCGGCGGACTGGTCGAATCCTTCGACCCCGAAGAAAACCCGCTGTATTCCGGCGAAATCATCGCCACCAACGAACCGGTCTTCGACCGCTTTGCCAAACTGGTGCGCAACGCCGGTTAAACCCGCCGCACCACCGCATCGCCGGCCTGCATGTCACCCCTTGCCCGTTCAAACCGCAGATGCGCCAGCCCCTTGCCGTTCGCGACCGTATACAATGTGCCGGCCGGTTTGCCATCGGCGGTGATCGGGGTTCCGGCTTCGGCATCACCGTCAACCGTCACCTGCACCAACCCCTTTTTCAACCCGGTCTTGTGTTTCATGCGGGCCGTGACCTCTTGTCCGACATAACACCCCTTGCGGAAATCGACACCGTTCAGGCGCTCGAAACCGGCTTCCAGAATATAGGTCTCGTCCGGAATCAGCTCCACACCGGTTTCCGGCACGACATTTTCCACGCGCAGCGCATCCCAGCCAATCGCCATCGGCGCCGGTTCGGGAACGTCGCCGGTATACATCCGCCAGCCTAGGTTCGCACCGCGCGGGTCGCCAAAGGCCCCGTCGGGCGCCGCGCCCACCCCCTGCACCACCTTCAGGCCGGAATCCGAAACCGCCACATCCGCGCGCAGTCTATACATGTTCAACCGCATCGCCAGCGCCTGCGCACGATCGGTTTT
>CAZDLV010000243.1:0-3430 GCA_964506345.1 uncultured Rhodobacterales bacterium
ACTGGCTCTTGTCGGCGTCGTTGGCGTACTGGCATGGCAAGGGGAGGCGCCGTCGCGCACGAATGTCCTGTTGGTGGCGCTGCCGCTGGTGCCGCTGATCGCCAGCGCCCAAACGCTCGGTTCGGCATTGCGGGGCTTCCAGTATTTCGGGGCAGGCCAGTTTCTTGCCGGCATCCTGCGTCCGATGTTGTTGCTGGCGTTTCTGGGGCTGGCGGTTTTCACCGGACTGCGGCGCACGCCGGACGTGGAATTTGTCCTGTGGCTGCATATCGCCGCTGCACTCATTGCTGCGGGGACCGCCGGTATTCTGCTGGTCCGCCACACCAGACGCCGGTTCGGCGCGCCGCAAAAACAATACCGGACCGCGGAATGGCTGCGCGAGCTGCTGCCGCTGTCCCTGATTGCCGGCATGTCCATCATCTTCGGCAAAACGGACATTGTCATGCTGCGTGCAATCACCGGCCTTTCCGATGTCGCCCAATATAACGTCGCCTTGCAACTGGGTACCGTAGCGATCATCGCGCAACACGGAATGCGGATGGTCAGTGCGCCGAAACTGGCCAGACTCCACGCAGCCGGCGATTTTGCCGGTATGCAACACGTCCTGACGGCAAGTGCGCGGTTTGTAACCCTGTCCACGTTGCCCTTCGCGATTGCTTTTCTCCTTTTCGGCAAGGAAATACTGGAACTGGCATTCGGTCAGACCTACGTCGGCGCGCTGGCAACGGCGCAAATTATCATAATCGGCTACATCCTCCAGTCGGTATTCGGCGCCGCCGAAAGCCTGCTGAAAATGACCGGACACGAACGGTTTGTCCTGTACTCCGTGCCGGTTTCCATTCTGCTGAACATCGCAATGAACGCCGCCCTGATCCCGCTATACGGTGCCGCCGGCGCCGCCTTCGCGACCGTCGTTTCCACCCTTGCATGGAAATCCTACATGTCGTGGTCGGCCTACCGGAAGCTCGGCCTGCTCTCGCTGCCGTTTTCGCCAAAGATACGGTGATCCCCGTCCCTGCGCGTCAATAACAAGTTTTTGCGAATTACACGAAACCCGTCCGCGCCCCCTTTCCATCCGCAGCAAAATGTGCTTTCAAGCCAGTGAACTTCCCTTTGGCCCGGGGGATAGCTTCGCTATTTGGACCAATTGCAGGAGGTTATCCGCGTGATAATTGCACCCGTTCGCCACGTTTTTCGTGCTACCCTTTCTGTGCGCACCCCGTTTTGCACACAAAGGATACCGACATGAGCGCCAAGATCATCCCTGTCAGCCCCTTCGACCTGATCATTTTCGGTGCCTCGGGCGACCTTGCACAGCGCAAAATCCTGCCCGCCCTGTACCACCGGTTCGCCGCCGGACAAATCCCGCCCGGTTTCCGCATCATCGGCTCTGCCCGCTCCGGCTGGAGCAGCGAGACATTCCGCGACCAGGTTGCCGCCTCGCTTGACACCTATGTTGCCGCCGACCGGCGCAGCCCTGAAACCGTCGCGAAATTCCTTGCGAATCTGCATTATTTCGCTGTGGACGTGATGGGTGACGACGGCTGGGATGCCCTTGCCGGCTTCGTCGCGAAATCCGCCAATCCGGTGCGCGCCTTCTACCTGTCGGTCGGCCCGTCGCTGTTCGGAACCATCAGCAGCCAGCTGAACCAGCGTGGCCTGCGCACACCCGACAGCCGCATCGTGGTGGAAAAACCCTTCGGGCACGACCTTGCCTCGGCGCAAGACCTCAACACGCAACTGGCGGAATGTTTCGACGAAAACCAGATCTATCGCATCGACCATTACCTCGGCAAGGAAACCGTGCAAAACCTGATGGCCCTGCGCTTTGCCAATTCATTGCTGGAGCCGGTCTGGAACGCCCAGCACATCGACCATGTGCAGATTACGGTGGCGGAAAACATCGGGGTCGAGGGGCGCGGTGCCTATTACGACGCCTCCGGCGCCATGCGCGACATGGTGCAGAACCACCTGATGCAAATGCTGTGCCTGACGGCGATGGAACCCCCTGCGCGTTTCGATGCCAACGACGTGCGCGACGAAAAACTCAAGGTCATCCGCTCGTTGGAGGACGTCCCCCTTTCCGACATCGTGCGCGGCCAGTATCGCGGCAACTGTAACGAGGGCGGCTATCGCGAGGTGGTCGAAAACCCCGATTCAATGACAGAAAGCTTCATCGCACTGAAACTCCACATTTCCAACTGGCGCTGGGCCGGCGTGCCGTTCTACCTGCGGACCGGCAAACGTTTGCGCGCCCGCATGTCGGAAATCGTCATCGTATTCAAGGATCCGCCGCACTCGATATTTCCGCATCCCGAACAACGCCACAACTCCAACTCGCTGGTCATCCGTTTACAACCGGACGAGGCGATTACCCTGCACATGAACATCAAGGAACCCGGTCAGGGCGGTTTCCGCCTGACCGAGGTGCCGCTCGATATGTCCTTTGCCGAGGCTTTGGGCGACGAGGCCGAAAACATGGCCGACGCCTACGAACGCCTGCTGATGGACGTCATTCGCGGCGACCAGACCCTGTTCATGCGCGGCGACGAGGTCGAAGCCGCCTGGCGCTGGGCCGATCCGATTATCGCCCGCTGGGAAGATGCCGAAAACCGGCCGGAAAACTACGACGCCGGCGGTTCCGGTCCCGACGGTTCGCTTGCGTTAATGCACCATGACAACCGCCACTGGCGCCCGATAGAGGCCTGAACATGACCCTGCACCCCACCCTTGCCGATGTCACTGCCCGCATTGTCGAACGCTCGAAACCGGGCCGCGAGGCCTATCTCGCCCGCATGAAACAGGCCCGCGAGGACGGCCCCCGCCGCGCCCACCTGTCCTGCGGAAACCTTGCCCACGCCTTTGCCGGTTCGCCCGATGCCGACAAAAACGCGCTGGCCGCCACCCGCGCCCCCAACCTCGGCATCGTCACCGCCTATAACGACATGCTGTCGGCACACCAGCCGTTCGGGCATTTCCCCGACCTGATCCGCCAAGCCGCGCACAAGGCCGGCGGCACCGCACAGGTCGCGGGCGGCGTTCCGGCCATGTGCGACGGGGTCACACAGGGGCAAGCGGGCATGGAACTGTCGCTGTTTTCGCGCGATGTCATCGCCATGGCCGCCGGCATCGCCCTGTCGCACAACGTCTTCGACGCCGCCGTTTTCCTCGGCGTCTGCGATAAAATCGTCCCCGGTCTGGTCATCGCCGCCGCCACCTTCGGCCATCTTCCGGCCCTGTTCCTGCCCGCCGGTCCCATGCCCTCGGGCCTGCCGAACGACGAGAAATCCCGCGTCCGCCAGCTGTTCGCCGAGGGCAAAATCGACCGCGCCGAATTGCTCAAGGCCGAAATGGAGAGCTACCACGCGCCGGGCACCTGCACCTTCTACGGCACCGCCAACACCAACCAGATGCTGATGGAATTCATGGG
>CAZDLV010000244.1:0-3415 GCA_964506345.1 uncultured Rhodobacterales bacterium
CATACGAGATAGCTTCAGGTGACTGGAGTTCAGACGTGTGCTCTTCCGATCTAACTCTCCGGCTGTGCGCGCCACATAAATCACATAGCCGGCTGTTGCCACCGCTGCCGCGCAGGATGCCAGCATCATGAATATCAACGGATACGCGCCGCTCGCCGGTGTCAGCATCGCCCCCGCCGCCGCCGACAAAACCGCGCCACCCCCCAACATCACCGTCCCCCCCAACCCCGAGGCACTACCGGCCAGATGTGGGCGCACCGACACAATACCCGCATTCGAATTCGGTAACGTCATACCGTTCCCTACAGCCAGAAACCCGATCATGCCGAAAAACGACCACGGTGTCACCACACCGGCCAGAAACAATGCCAGCATCCCCAACACCGACGCCTGCGCCATCATCGTTCCCGCCAACATCATCCGGTTCAACCCGACCCGTTGCGAGAACCGCCCCGACAGGAAATTCCCCGCCATGTAGCCAATCGACACCAACGCAAAATAAAACCCGACCTCGGTCGGTTGCAGTCCCAGAACAACCTCCGAAACAAACGGCGCGCCGCCAAGAAAGGCAAAGAACGCGCCCGATGAAAACGCCGCCGTCAACGCGTACCCCCAGAACCGGCGCGAGCGCGCCAACTCGGGATACGACCGGAACTGCGTTCTGAAACTGTCGGACATATAGCGGTTCGTCTCGCCCATATCGGCCCAGACCAGCGCGAAAATCAACAGCCCGAACACCAGAACCAGCCCGAACGACGCCTGCCAGCCATAGGCCTCTTCCAGATACCCCCCCAGAATCGGCCCCAGCATCGGCACCAGCGACATCCCCATGGTGATATAACCGATCTTGCTGGCCGCCTCGTTTGGCGGATACATGTCGCGCACCGTTGCTCGCGACAAAACATTGCCTGCCGCCACCGCCGCCTGCAACATCCTAAACGTCAGAAATACATAGATATTCGTCGATAGCAGCGTGCCGGCCGTGGCGATCAGAAACACCACCAGACTGCCCAGCAACACAACCCGCCGCCCGTACCGGTCGGACAACGGCCCGAATACCAGTTGCAAAACCGCCGTTACCGCCAGATAGGCGGAAATCACCAACTGCATCATCGCATAATCGGTGTGGAAATACGCGGTCATCCCGGGGATGGACGGCAAAAATATATTCAACGTCAACGCGCCGCCGCTGGCCACCAGAACCAGCGTCGTCACATGCGGCGGGCTGCTCCGGTCAAGCCAGCCACCGCGTCCCCGGGAATTTCCAGACGTCATTCCCCTACACTAGGGGCAACACCCGTCGGCGCAATACGAAACGTCGCGTCGTCGCACCACGTCACTGCAAATCATCAAACGCCGCAGCGATCCGCGCGACCGCCTCGACCACCCGCGCCCGCGGTGTCGCCAGATTGAAGCGCAAGAATCCCTCGCCCCCCGTCCCGAAGGTATCCCCGTGGTTCGCGGCAATCCGCGCGCCCTTCTCGACCCGCGCGGTAAACTCCTCCGCCGTCATACCCGTGCCGGAAAAATCCACCCACGCCAGATAGGTCGCCTGCATCGGCATGGATTTCAGCCCCGGAATTTTGTTGATCGCCGCATCGAAAATCTGCCGGTTGCCATCCAGATAGGCCAGCAATTCTTCCAACCACGCCTCGCCTTCGTTATAGGCCGCCTCGGCCATCAGCAGGCCGAAACTGTTCCCTGAAATTCCCATCGCGGCCATCGTGCGCCCAAACCGTTCGCGCAACACCGGATCGGCAATGATCACGTTCCCGATGTGACTGCCGGCAATATTGAACGTCTTGGTCGTCGCCGTCATCATCACCAACCGGTCCTGAATATCCGGCGCCGCCAGCGGCATCACCGTGTGCGTATTCCCGCCATAAACCAGATCATGGTGAATCTCGTCCGAGACCAGCAACAGATCGTTTTTTACACAAAAATCCGCCAGCGCCCGCAACTCCGCCACATCCCAGACCCGTCCGCCCGGATTGTGTGGCGAACACAGGATTACCATTTTTTCATGCCCCCGCAACGCATTCTGCAAGGCATCCAGATCCATTTCGTACCGTCCGTCCACCGTTACCAGCGGGCTTTCCACCACCTCGCGGCCCGACGCGGTGATCACCCGCGCGAACGCATGATAAACCGGCGTGAACAAAATCACCCCGTCGCCCGGTTCGCTAAACGCCTGCAAACACAACGATGTCCCGTTAACCAGCCCGTGCGTGGTAAAAATCGCCGCCGGATCGACCTTCCAGCCGTGACGCCGCTCCATCCAGCCACAAATCGCCGCGCGATAGCTGGCGTCCTCGCCATAGTACCCGAAAACCCCGTGATCGGCCATGCCCCGCACCACATCGATCACCGCTTGCGGCGGCTTGAAATCCATATCGGCCACCCACATCGAAATGCCGTCTGACGGCGACACACCATACACGGCCTCCATCGAATCCCACTTGACGGAATGGGTGCCGATCCGGTCGATTTCTTCGTCGAAATTCATCATATGCTCCTACAGTTCGCTCGCAGACTAACGACGCCGGCGCCCGCTGCCAAGGGGCGTTCCAACCCTTGCGAAAAGCCGGTATTTCCCTTACATGCGGCCTATGACACTACGAAAAATACTCATACACCCCGACCCGCGCCTGAAAAAGGTCTGCGCCCCTGTGGAAACGGTTGACGCCAGGATCCGCAAGCTGGCCGACGACATGCTGGAAACCATGTATGACGCGCCCGGCGTCGGCCTCGCCGGGCCACAAGTCGGCGTCATGAAACGGATTTTCGTGATAGACTGCGCCGAAAAAGACGCGGTTGCGGACCCGATGGTCCTGATCAACCCCGAAATCACCTGGACGTCCGAGGAAACCAGCACCTACGAAGAAGGCTGTCTTTCGATCCCGGAAATATACGAGGATGTCACCCGCCCCAAACTGGTCCGGATGCGCTATCTGGACGTGGACGGAAACCCCCACGAGGACGAATTCGACGAACTCTACGCCACCGCCACCCAGCACGAGCTGGACCATCTGGACGGCAAACTGTTCATCGACTACCTCTCCAAGGTCAAGCGGGCGATGATCACCAACAAAATGAAAAAGCTGAAGAAAGAAAAGGCGCGTGACTAGTCCGCGCCGCGCATCGTTTCTGCTCTACCCCGACCCGCGCCTGAAATCCGTGGCCGCGCCGGTGGAAAATATCGACCAACAGATCCGCGATATCTGGCAGGAAATGTTGAATGCCATGTATACCATGCCCGGCGTCGGCCTTGCCGCGCCGCAAATCGGCTATGCGCTGCGCCTCGCGGTTCTGGATTGCTCTGCGGCGCACAACGCGCCGGTCCGGCTGGCCAATCCGGTCATCCTGCATGCCTCCGCCAAAATGCGCGACCACGAAGAGGCCAGCCCCAACCTGC
>CAZDLV010000245.1:0-3396 GCA_964506345.1 uncultured Rhodobacterales bacterium
TCGGGTCGCCGCCGTTGCATTCCTCGTCGTCGCCGTCGTCCTGGTTGCAGTGGATTACCACTTCGTCGCCGACCTTCCAGCGTTTTACCTTGTCGCCGACCTTCCAGACGATGCCGGCCGCGTCGGATCCGGCAACGTGAAACGGGGAATCGTGGTAGTCGAACGGAGAGACCGGCGTGCCGAGTGCCGCCCAGACACCGTTATAGTTAACGCCTGCCGCCATCACCAGAACCAGCACCTCGTGACTGTCGATTTCGTGCGTGTCCACGACCTCTATCTGCATGGCGGTGTCGGGGTTGCCGTGGCGGTCGCGCCGGATCGACCACGCATACATTTTCTTCGGCACATAGCCCATTGGCGGGATTTCCCCGATCTCGTACAAGTCTTTTTCCAGGGCGGCGGTGTCGGCGGGCATTGGTCTCTCCTGTCAAGTGGCGCGCAAGATAGTTGCGTGGGTGTGTTGTATATCGTCATTACATTATACACGACCGCGCGCAATACCTATTTTGTGCGGTGCAGCGGTAACAAAATTACGAAATACACGAGTTTTCGGGTGTTATGTGTCGTTTGCAGAAAAGTGGTGCGCGATGGCATTGGCATAGTAACGGGCCAACGGGGCGGATTCGGGCGGGATGCTGAAGGTGCCGTCGGCCTCGGTCACGATATGGCGCAGAGTAAGCATCCGCAGGCCGACATCGACGGCGTAATCCTCGTCTGCGCGCGGGATGTGGCTGTAGATGCCGCGCGCAGACAGGGCGCGCCACTGGTCGTTGCAGCGGGCCTTGATCGCGATCAGGGTTAACGGGGTTTCGGCATCCAGCAGCACCCGGGACACCAGCGAAACGGGAAGAACCGGCACAACACGGGCGATTTCGGACATCAATGTGTCGCCGAGCGCGGCGGTGATAGCTTGCGAATCCTGCGTGTCGGCGCTCGTGATGTAGGACTTAAGCGATACCGGATTGCCGAAGCTGACGCAGGCGTAGCCAAAGCGGTAGAACCGGCGGGTCAGGCGCAGCCACAGCTGTTTGGCCACGAATCCGGCGAATACCTTTGGCTGAAACCGGAACCGCCCCCTGGCACCGGTCAACGAGGCGGCAAGGACACGATCCTCCAACACCCGATCGTAGTTGAGGCCGACGGGAATAAACACGACATCGCGCGAAGTTTCCGGATCGAAATCCCCGAGGATGTAGCTGAGCAATCCGAGTTTGGGCGCGCCAAGCGTGCCGTCGCAACTAAGCCCGCCTTCGGGGAAAATCGCCTGTGTCACGCCGCCTTCGGTGGCCAGTTGCACATAGCGCGCCAGAACGCGCCGATAGAGCGGGTTGCGCGATTTGCGCCGGATGAAATAGGCCCCCATCGAGCGAATGAGTTGTTGCAAGGGCCAGACGCGCGCCCATTCGCCAACCGCATAGGAAAGTGCCGAGCGTTCGGCAACAAGGAATGTCACGAGGATGTAGTCGAGGTTGGAACGGTGGTTCATCACGAACACGACGGTGGAGTCCGGGTCCACGTCGCGCAACGATTCGTCGTTCAGAAAACCCAGGCGCACACGGTAAAGCGCGTTTGAAATAAACCGCGAAACCCGGATGGCAAAGCCGAAATAGGTCGTGGCCGAGAACGACGGCACAATCTCGCGTGCGTAACGGGCGGCCATGGTGCGGGCGACGTCCTCGGGGATGTTTTCGCTGCGCGCGTGGGTGATGACCGCCTGCATGACGGCGGGGTCATGTGTCAGGCGGTCGATCATGATTTTGCGCCGCGTCAGCTTGAACGGCTGGATGTGCAGTTGCAAGCGATCGTTCAGGCGGTCCACCACCTTGTTCAGGCGGCGGCGCAGATACCAGCGGACCGACGGCATCAGCAAACGGTCGAGGATGGCGACGGCCGCAAGCACAACGAGGGTCACCAGCAACCACATCGGGATGAGTATCGCGGTGTTCATCCATGCAGCGTTGCAGGAAAACCGCCGCGCGTCCAGTGGTGTATCAGAACACACTTTGGCCACAATATATGTTTAGCTTGTCGGGCGTTTACAGGGGCGCACCATATTTTGCGTTTTGACCAAACAGAATTTTCGCAGATCATGTTTAGATTGCATATGAAATATAAGGAGCGAGTACAAATGACATCAGGATTCAGAAATATCTTTGCCGCGTTGCTTGCGGTTGTTACATTTACGGCGATGGCGGTGTTGCCGGCTGCTGCTGCCAACCGTGTGGTCACTATTGTCAATAACACGGCGTTTACCATCGTCGAGTTTTATGGCTCCAATATTGGCAGTACTTCCTGGGAGGAAGATATCCTCGGGCTGGATGTGATCCCGGCGTATTCATCCATGCGGATCAATTTCGATGACGGTAGCGGCTACTGCGTTTTTGATTTCAAAGCGGTATTCAATGACGGGGATGTGTTGATTCGCAAACGGGTCAATGTTTGCGAGATTTCGACGTATACCTATAACTAGGAACGTCTTGCGAATTTAGAGGGGCTGCTGCTGCGGCCCCTTTTTTGTGCGCAATATAATTACGTCAATATTTGCTCTTGCGTAATTATGTGTGGCGGGTAAATTGCATGTTGCAATGCAATATGAACTGTTTACGAGGCAGGTATGACACAGACCCCCGACCGCCCCTGGCTATTTCGCACCTATGCGGGGCACTCGACAGCTGCGGCCTCCAACGCTTTGTTTCGATCCAATCTGGACAAGGGGCAAACCGGGTTGTCGGTGGCTTTCGATTTGCCGACGCAGACGGGATACGATCCGGATCATATTCTGGCGCGCGGCGAGGTTGGCAAGGTCGGCGTGCCGGTCAGCCATCTGGGGGATATGCGGGCACTGTTTGCCGATATTCCGCTGGAACGGATGAATACCTCGATGACCATCAATGCGACGGCGGCGTGGATGCTGGCGCTGTATATTGCCGTCGCCGGGGAGCAGGGCGCGGACATCAAGGCGCTGAAAGGCACGGTCCAGAACGACATTATCAAGGAATACCTGTCGCGTGGCACCTATGTTTTTCCGCCCGAACCCAGCCTGCGGCTGATCGGGGATATTGCGGAATACTGTTATTCGGATGTGCCGAAGTGGAACCCGATGAACGTCTGTTCCTATCATCTGCAAGAGGCAGGCGCGACGCCCGAGCAGGAACTGGCCTTTGCCCTGTCCACGGCGATTGCGGTGCTGGATCAGGTGCGACGGCAGGTGCCGGCGGCGGATTTCCCGCGTGTGGTGGCGCGGATATCGTTTTTCGTTAACGCGGGCATCCGGTTCGTGACCGAGATGTGCAAGATGCGGGCGTTTGTGGATCTGTGGGACGAGATTTGCCGGGATCGCTATGGTGTCGATGACCCGAAATTGCGGCGGTTTCGCTATGGCGTTCAGGTGAACTC
>CAZDLV010000246.1:0-3389 GCA_964506345.1 uncultured Rhodobacterales bacterium
GCGCCATTGAAAAACTGGGCTACAGCATCATAGACGAATCTGCGCCCGTCGCACCTCCGTCCGGTTGGTGGCAAACCCCGAAAGGGCGTCTGGTCATTGTCGCGGGTATTCTGTTGGCCATTGCAACGGGTCTGGCGGTATTCCTGCCGGCATTTTCGGCATATGCATTCACGGCTGCCGCATTGCTGGCACTGGCGCCGCTGGCCAGAAAGGCGTTTATGGGCGCGCTGGCCGGTCAACCGTTCACCATCGAAACCCTTGTCACGATTGCAGTCGTCGGGGCCGTCTTTATCGACCAGGCAGCCGAAGCCTCGGTGGTGGTATTTCTGTTTCTGATCGGCGAATTGCTGGAAATGGTTGCGGCAGCCAAGGCGCGGCGCTCGGTTCAGGCGCTGGCGGATCTGGTGCCCAAAACCGCGTTTCTTGTAACCGGCGATACCGTGCGCGAAGTGCCGGCCACGGCCCTTGAAACCGGTGACACGGTCGAGGTGCGCCCGGGCGGCTATGTTCCGGCCGACGGCATTATCCGCACCGGCGAGACATCGTTGAACGAATCCAGCATCACAGGCGAATCCGTTCCCAAACACAAAGGTGCCGGCGATACGGTTTTCGCCGGGTCCGTTAACGCCGACGGTCTGATAACCGTCGAGACCACAGCAACCGCCGACAACAATATCATCGCGCGCATCCTTCAGATGGTGGAAGAGGCCGAGGCAAACAAATCGCCGACCGCGCGGTTTATCGACAACTTCAGCCGCTACTATACCCCCGGCGTGATCGTGCTGGCCGCGCTTGTGGCGTTTGTTCCGTCGTTGATATTCGGCGCGAACCTGACGGAGTGGATATACAAGGGCCTGGCCATCCTGTTGATCGGCTGCCCCTGCGCGCTGGTGCTGTCGACACCGGCAGCCGTCACGTCGGGCATTTCGTCGGGCGCGCGGCAGGGGTTGTTGATGAAGGGCGGCGCAGTGCTGGAGGCAATCGGTAAAGTCGGGCGCATTGCCTTTGACAAGACCGGCACGCTGACCAAGGGAACACCGCGCGTGACCGATATCCTGCGGTTTGCCGGCGACGAAACCGAAATCCTGACTCTGGCGGCATCGGTGGAGTCGGGATCATCCCATCCGCTGGCCATGGCCATTGTTGCGCGTGCCGAAAACATCGACATCCCGCGCGCATCGGAATCCCGCGCCCTTCAGGGACGCGGCGTGCAGGCACAGGTCGGTGACGTTACAGTGACCGTCGCCTCGCCCCGATATGCCGCAACGCTGGCACATCTTGACGATGCACAGACCACCGCGATCGACGCACTTGAATCCGATGGGAAAACCGTTGCTGTCGTCATCGCCGGCGACACGCCGCTGGGCGCAATCGCCATGCGCGACGAACTGCGCAAGGATGCAGTTGCCACAATGGCGCGTCTGAAATCCATGGGGATCGCGCCGGTCATGCTGACGGGCGACAACCAGCGCACCGGGCAGGCGCTGGCGGCGCAACTGGGGATCGAGGTAAAGGCCGGCCTGATGCCGCAAGACAAGCTGGACCTTATCGCCGCCATGCGGGACGATACCACGGTTGCCATGATCGGTGACGGCATAAACGACGCACCGGCACTGGCTCAGGCCGATGTCGGCATCGCCATGGGCGGCGGAACGGACGTGGCCATCGAAACCGCCGATGCGGTGTTGCTGCACGAACGGGTATCCGACGTCGCATCGCTGGTTGACCTGTCACGCGCAACCATGAAAAATATCCACCAGAACATAACGATAGCGCTGGGACTGAAAGGAATATTCCTGATCACGACGCTGTTCGGTGTCACCACCTTGTGGATGGCGATTATCGCCGACACGGGGGCAACGGTGCTGGTCACGATCAACGCGCTGCGCCTGTTGGGATACCGGCCAAAATAAAGGGGTAATGGTGGGTGATGAGAGGCTCGAACTCCCGACATCTTCCGTGTAAAGGAAGCGCTCTACCAACTGAGCTAATCACCCGTTCCGTGCAAGGCTGATAACCGGATTTTTTCGGCGCGGCAAGAGTTGAATCGCACTTTTTTCCGCATTATTCCGAAAAAAATCCGCCGCCCTGTGCGACAAAAACAAGGGCCGCCCTGACAAGGGCGGCCCGATTTATCCGGTCTGCGGCAGGTTAGTGCGCACGGACACCTTCAGCCGGCATATCCCTTTTGCTGACGGCGGCCGCCTTGGCCGCTTCGGCTGCCTCGTCCCACTCGATCGGCTCGGGCATACGCACCAGCGCACGTTTCAACACATCCATCACATCCGACACCGGAATGATTTCCAGTCCATCCTTGACGATATCGGGGATCTCGGCCAGATCCTTTTCGTTTTCGGCCGGAATCATCACCGTCTTGATGCCGCCGCGCAATGCCGCCAGCAGTTTTTCCTTCAATCCGCCAATGGGCAGCACATTGCCGCGCAACGTCACCTCGCCGGTCATGGCGATGTCGCGATGCACCGGAATGCCGGTGATAACCGACACGATCGAGGTCACCATACCGACGCCGGCGCTCGGGCCGTCCTTCGGGGTTGCCCCTTCGGGAACATGAACGTGAATGTCGATTTTTTCGAACACCGGCGGCTTGACCCCCAGCGTCGTTGCCTTGGAACGCACAAAACTGGACGCAGCTTCAATAGATTCCTTCATCACGTCGCCCAATTTGCCGGTGGTTTTCATCCGCCCCTTGCCGGGCAAACGCAGGGCCTCGATCTGCAACAAATCGCCGCCCGCCTGTGTCCAGGCCAGACCGGTGACAACGCCGACCTGGTCCTCTTCCTCGGCCAGACCGAATTTGAAGCGGCGCACGCCGAGGTAGTCGGACAGGTTCTCGCTGGTGATCACGACCTTTTCGGCCTTGCCCATCACGATTTCCGTCACCGCCTTGCGGCAGAGCTTGGCGATCTCGCGTTCAAGGTTACGCACGCCGGCCTCACGGGTGTAATAGCGGATGATGTCGGTCAGGGCGTCGTCCTGCAACTCGAACTCGTCCTTCTTCAACCCGTGGCCCTTGATCTGCTTCTGCAACAGATGACGGCGCGCGATCTCGGATTTTTCCTGCTCGGTATAACCGGCAAGGCTGATAATCTCCATGCGGTCCAGCAGCGGGCCGGGCATGTTGTAGCTGTTCGCCGTGGTCAGGAACATCACGTTGGACAGGTCGTATTCGACCTCCAGATAGTGATCGACGAAGGTGCTGTTCTGCTCCGGATCGAGCACCTCCAGCATGGCGCTCGCCGGGTCGCCGCGGAAATCCTGGCCCATCTTGTCGATCTCGTCGAGGAGGATCAGCGGGTTGGTGGTCTTGGCCTTCTTCATCGACTGGATGATCTTGCCCGGCATCGAGCCGATATAGGTGCGCCGGTGGC
>CAZDLV010000247.1:0-3351 GCA_964506345.1 uncultured Rhodobacterales bacterium
GACCCGCATGGGTGACTCCTGAAAAAAGGGGCGGCAAAAACCGCCGCCCCCGTTACCTGTCATCATGGACCGGTGCTTTCAATGAAAATTCCCGTTACCGCAGGATGCCGGGGTTGCCGCCCATGTCCAGACCGGGGAAAATGAACTGTTCCAGTGCCGAACGCTGCATTCCGAACATATCGCGCAACATCCACGCCGCATAGGCACGCACATCGCGCGTCGGTTCCAGATCGCGATTCTGATAAAGATCCAGTTCGCCCAGACCGGGCCACTCGCCGTAGACCTTGCCGCCTTTCACGGCACCACCAGCCAGGAACATTGCCCCCCCCGTGCCGTGGTCCGTGCCGCCGGTGCCGTTTTCGGCAACCGTGCGTCCGAACTCGGTAACCGCAAGAACTGCGGTTTTGTCCCAGTTCGCGCCCAGACGTTTTTTCAGCGTCAGGATCGCCGAGGACAACTGGCCCAACGCCGGTTTCAGCGTCACGGTCTGGTTGCGATGCGTGTCCCATCCGTTGATCGAAAATGCCGCTATGCGGGTGTCCTCGTTCAGGCGGTCAGCCGCGAAACCGGCCAGCGCCGAGGCCTTGGCCGCCTGCTGCGGATTCATCGCGCCCTTGACCTTTTCCGACAACAGGAAGGCCTCGTCAACGGATTTCCTGAACAGCGGGTCTTTGGAATAAATCCGCTCGAACAACAGGCGGGCCTGCGGCGACATTTCCAGATCGCTATCCGGGCTCCAACTGGAAATTTCGGCCGCGCCGGACAACAACAGCAACCGTTGGCGTCCAACCGAAAACGCCAGTTCCGAGGTCGCCCCCGGGACAAGGGTCAACATCCGGTTCAGCCAGCCGTCGCGATTTTCGGTCAAGGTGCCGTCGCTGGACAACCCGCCGTTTTCCAGAAAGTCCTGCCCGTCAAAATGGCTGCGCTTGTCGCGGTACGGCGTCGAAACGGCGTGCGCGAACCCCAGCTCCCCCGCACGCCAAAGCGGCATCAGATCACCAAGCGCCGGATGCAGCGAAAAGAACCCGTCCAGATCATGCGCGCCACCGGCCTCGCCCGACTTGATAGTGCTGCGGAGTTTTGCCAGATTCGGGTCTCCGTAAGGCTGCACAGCGTCCAGACCGTCCATCGCCCCGCGCAGGATAATGACCACCAGCCGGTTATCCGATGGCACAGAGGCCAGCGTTACCGGTGTAACCAGTGGACTCGCAGCGATACTGCACCCCAATACCAGAGAATTCCCGAGGACTTTACGTCGTGTAAATTGCATTTCCATATCTGCCTCCCTAGCGCCGGTTGAATTCGGGCGAGGCGAGCAACAGTGCGGCGCCTTCCCATTTGTTTTCCGCGCCGGCCACCGCGATGGCCAGATCATCCGAAATGTTTTCGCCAAGAACTTGTGGCGCCAACACACGCGGGTCGATGTCCTGTGCATATTCCCGCGCAATCATCGTCGCCCATTCAATCCGCGCAGCCAGCGTCGGGGGGGTTATCCAGTCGCCCGGGGATTCGGACCATCCGTCCGGTCCCGAGGGCCGGAATAACGACATACCCATCGCCACCATCGGCAAGGCAACACCCGCCCGTAATTCGCGGACCGGTGCGTTTGACACTACCTCGCCCAGATTAAGCGCGCGCAGCGATGACACGATAAACTCCGTCGGCCATTTGATCTTTTGCTGGCTGGGCGCGGTCGCCGCCGGATGCGACAGCATCGCGCCATACACTGCCAGCAGATCGCCGCCGGTATCGCGATAAGCGCGCGTCATCAGGTCCACCATATCCGCAGGCGGGTTTTCGGCGATAAAATGGACCGCCAGCTTGCGCGAGATATGGCGCGCCGTATCCGGATGCACCGACAAATCGTCGAGAAACGCCATAACATCGGCGAGCCGCCCCTTTTCGCCGCCATATCGTTTGCCCAGAACCGTCTCGGCCCCCGGTTCGGCCGCCCGCGCATCAAACCGGAACCCTTCCTTGCCCAGCGAAAGCCCGGTCAGAAGTTCGGCAAACTGCCGGACATCGTCCTGTGTATAGCTGGCGCCAACGCCCATCGTGTGCAACTCCAGCACCTCGCGGGCCAGGTTTTCGTTCAACCCCCGATCGCCCCGCTTGCCCCGCACAGAATTCGGCCCGATGGAGCTGTTCTGGTCCAGATAGATCAACATCGCCGGATTTGTGACAACCGCCTTCAGAATTTCGGCAAACTTGCCCGCGATATTCGGCCGGATCGCCGCGTCGACATAGGGGATGACCGCCATCTGCGTCTGCATATTCTTTCCGGCCACCGTGAAGTGATCGGCCCAGAACGCCACCAGCCGTTCGCGAAACCCGTTATCGGACACGGTTGCGCGCGCCAGAAATGCCTGCATGTCCCCGGCTATCCACTTGCGCGATTTATCGCGGGCGGCTTTATAGCGATCCGCAGCACCGGACACATTGCGGCGCTGGTCCTTTCGCGCCTGCCGAAATTCGCGCGACAGTGCGAACCGGTCAGCCATCGACGGCCGCTTGAACCGTTTGTCCAAAGGATCCGGTTGCCGCAATTCGTTCAGCATCGCTGCCGACGACGGAGCAAACCGCTGCCCCGGCCGGATACCATACCCGAATCTGCTGTTTAGTATGAATTCAGAAAATGCCATGACTGCTCCCGTCGTTAGCCGTTGTTACAGGCATTATACGGGGGCAGTCCGGCTTTCCGTCGAAAAAACTTCGTGCGGTCTAATCCTGCGGAATGATCCGCAAACCAAGCTCGCGCAGCTGTTCGTTGGTGGCATCGCCCGGGGCTTCCATCATCAGGTCCTCGGCGCGCTGGTTCATCGGGAACATGATAACCTCGCGAATGTTTTCCTCGTCGGCCAGCAGCATGACCATGCGGTCGATACCGGCAGCGCAGCCACCATGCGGCGGGGCGCCGAATTTGAACGCCTTGACCATACCGCCGAAACGTTTCTCGACCTCTTCCTTGCCGTAACCGGCAATGCCGAAGGCCTTGTACATGATGTCCAGCTTGTGATTGCGGATCGCGCCGGAAATCAGTTCGTAGCCGTTGCAGGCGAGGTCATACTGATAGCCGAGCACTTCGAGCGGATCACCCTCCAACGCCTCCATCCCGCCTTGTGGCATGGAGAACGGGTTGTGTTCGAAATCGACCTTGCCGGTTTCCTCGTCTTTCTCGAAAATCGGGAAATCGACGACCCAGCACATTTCGAAACGGTTCTCGTCGGTCAGGCCCAGTTCCTTGCCGATGACGTTGCGCGCGCGCCCTGCCACAGCCTCGAAGGTTTTCGGCTTGCCGCCAAGGAAGAAGGCCGCATCGCCGATGCCGAGGCCAAGCTGCCGGCGGAT
>CAZDLV010000248.1:0-3324 GCA_964506345.1 uncultured Rhodobacterales bacterium
GATCTGGCCCAGCACGTTGTTGATCTTGTGCGCGCCGGTGTGGTTCAGCTCGTCGCGCTTCAGGTAAATCTTGGCACCACCGAACCGCTCGGTCAGGCGCTCGGCATAATACAGCGGGCTGGGACGGCCGACGTAGTGTTTCCACAGGTCGTCCATCTCGGCCCAGAATTCGGGATCGACCTTGGCCTTTTCGTATTCGGCCTCCAGATCGAGGATCAGCGGCATCAGCGTTTCGGACACAAAGCGCCCGCCGTAAATACCGAAACGGCCCTGTTCATCGGGTCCGGTTTTATACGAATTCACATTGTCCGCTGCCATCATTCCGCTCCCTTGGCCGCCCTCACGAAAGCGGCGATCCTGTCCAAATCCTTGACCCCCGGCGCGCTTTCGACGCCCGAGGATACATCCACCTGCCGCGCCCCCGTCAAGCGGATCGCCTCGGCCACGTTGTCGGGCGTCAGGCCGCCGGCCAGCACCCACGGCGCGGCGATCTCGCGTCCGGCAATCAAACGCCAATCGAACGAGAGGCCGTTGCCTCCGGGCAGGTCGTAACCTTTCGGCGCCTTGGCATCAAGCAACAACTGGTCGGCCACTGCGGCATAGGTATCAAGCGCCGGCAGGTCGTCGGCACCCGCCACCCCCACCGCCTTCATCACCGGCAGGCCGAAACGCGCCTTGATCTCGGCCACCCGCTCCGGCGTTTCGTTACCATGCAGTTGCAACATGTCCACCGGCACCGCTTCCAGCAACGCCTCCAGCGCCGCATCCTCCGCATTGACCACCAGCGCCACCTTCATGACCCCGACCGGCACGTCCAGCGCCAGCCCGCGGGCCTGTTCAAGCGTCACATTGCGCGGAGATTTCGGAAAAAACACAAACCCGAGGTAGGACGCCCCCGCGCCCACCGCCGCCGCCACGCTTTCGGGCGTGGACAATCCGCAAATTTTGACGTGCATCAGTTCAGCAGGGCGAGGACATCATCCTCTTCCACACCACCCTGTTTTTTGAGGCTGTCCACCTCTTGCGACAACTTCGCCACCTCGCGCTTTTTCCGCGACGCCTCGCGACGGATTTTGTGTTCGCGAAAGTATTCGAGGATATACCCGACCAGCAAGCCAAACAGCATCGCCAAC
This sequence comes from uncultured Rhodobacterales bacterium, assembly GCA_964506345.1. GTDB lineage: Bacteria > Pseudomonadota > Alphaproteobacteria > Rhodobacterales > Rhodobacteraceae > NORP23. The sequence continues at coordinate 1,134 of CAZDLV010000248.1, forward strand.
ATAATCACCGCGTACATCGGCAAGCGCATCGACACCGGCATAAACCGCGCCAGTTGTTCGGGCAGCAACGCCAGCGTCACCATCTCGCGGTTGGCCAGCGCCAGAACGACCAGAATCAACAGAAGGATCGCATAGAAGCTATAGCGAAGGTATCGCATGGTATTTCCCGTCTTTGTGGCTGCGCCTATTTCCCGTTCAACCGGTCACGCAGCAATTTTCCCGTCTTGAAGAACGGCACATATTTTTCATCCACCTGGACGGATTCGCCGGTGCGCGGATTGCGGCCGGTGCGGGCCTCGCGCTTTTTCACCGAGAACGCACCGAATCCGCGCAATTCGACACGGTGTCCGTTGGCCATTGCCTCGATGATTTCATCAAATACCGTGCTGACGATGCGTTCCACATCCCGCTGGTACAAATGCGGGTTTTCGTCGGCAATTTTCTGGACAAGTTCCGATTTTATCATTGCTTCAATCCCTTTTCCAAACGGGGGTCCCTTTTTGCACGCCGAACCCTCCATATACACTGGCTACTCGACAACATGCCACGCATCATATTGGCAGGAATTACCTTTTTAGGGAATAGAGGCGGGGACCGGCGTCAGTCGATAAACCGGCAAAAAGCGGATTTATGCCCAATTTGGCAGAGATCAGACCTAACAATGTCGTGTTGTCCCGCGATATTTCCCATGTTTCCACATCATAGCCGGCCAGCGACGGATCAAGTGATTCGAGATAGACCAGCGCCTCGGCCTCGCCGCCGATCGCATCCACCAGCCCGTTTGCAAGCGCCTGGCGCCCTGAAAACGCGCCGCCGGTGGCGACGGTTTCCAATGCCGCCCCCGTCAGGTTCCGTCGCCCGCTAACCAGGCCCCGGAACCACCGGTTCGCATCCTCGATCATCGCTTGTTCCTCGGCCCGCATCTCGGGGGTCAGCGGACGATACGGCGACGGTCCACCCTTGATCCCCGATGACCGGATAGTCTGCATCTCGACACCGATCTTGTCCATCAGGGCAGTAACATCCGGATATTCCAGAATAACACCGATCGAGCCGGTAACCGTGTTGCCCCGCGCAATGATATGATCGGCCGCCATAGCCGCGACATAGCCGCCTGACGCGGCGGCTTCACCCAGAACCGCGACCACCGGCTTGTTCACCGCAACTTTGCGAAGCGAGTCAAACAACGACTCCGCGCCGACCGTTGTGCCGCCCGGACTGTTGATCCGTATTATTACCGCTTTGACATCGGCATCTTTTGCGATTTCCGCCAGCAGATGCTCGCGCTCCGGATCGTCGTAAATCACGCCGTCAATAAAAATGCGGGCGATATGCGGGCCGGTCGGATGATCCTTGCCGCTCAGAAAAACGAAAATGCCATAAACAACCAGCGCAAGGCCCGCCGCAACGGTAAACCCCCGCCAAAACGTGGAGCGACGCCAAATCCGGCGCCGCTCCTCGTAGAAATCTTTTTCGAAGCCCATCTTCGACGCAACCGCTAGGTTTTGTCTTTGAGAGCCGCGCCCAGGATATCACCCAGCGATGCACCCGAGTCCGAGGAACCATACTGTTCGACGGCTTCCTTCTCTTCTGCGATCTCGCGGGCCTTGATGGACAGACCCAGACGACGGTTCGCCTTGTCGATGTTGGTGACGCGGGCGTCGACCTTGTCACCAACCGAGAAACGCTCGGGGCGCTGTTCGGCACGGTCACGCGACAGGTCGGAGCGGCGAATGAAGGCTTTCATGCCGTCATAGGACACCTCGATACCGCCATCCTCGATCGCGGTCACTTCCACGGTCACGACAGCACCGCGTTTGATACCACCGGTCGCATCGGCAAACGGATCCCCGTCCAGCGCTTTGATCGACAGCGAGATGCGTTCCTTGTCAACATCGACATCGGTGACAACCGCTTTGACCACGTCGCCCTTCTGGTAGTCCTGAATGGCCTCGTCGCCGGAACGATCCCAATCCAGATCGGACAGGTGGACCATGCCGTCGATTTCGCCGTCCAGACCAACGAACAGACCGAATTCGGTGATGTTCTTGATCTCGCCTTCGACTTCGGTGCCGGCCGGATATTTGGCGGCGAAGTTGTCCCACGGGTTGCCCTGTGTCTGTTTCAGGCCAAGGGAAACACGGCGGCGCGAGCTGTCGATTTCCAGAACCATGACTTCGACTTCCTGGCT
>CAZDLV010000249.1:0-3281 GCA_964506345.1 uncultured Rhodobacterales bacterium
TCGAGAATATCGAGATCGACGGCCATATGTGGCACTTCAAATACCCGCTGGCCGGTGGCGCCACCTATACCTATATCGAAAAGGACGAGGACGGGAATGTCGTGCTGAGCGAGGAGCGCGATTATATCTCCATCGCCACGACGCGCCCCGAAACCATGCTGGGCGACGGTGCGGTGGCGGTGCATCCCGACGATGAACGCTATGCCCCGATTGTCGGCAAGCTGTGCGAAATTCCGGTGGGACCGAAGGAACACCGGCGCTTGATTCCGATCATCACCGACGAATACCCCGACCCCGATTTTGGCTCGGGTGCGGTGAAAATCACCGGTGCGCATGACGCGAACGACTATGGCGTGGCCAAACGCAACAACATTCCGCTGTATCGGCTGATGGATACGCGCGGGCATATGCGCAGTGACGGCGCGCCCTATGTCGAGGCGGCGACCCGTGCCAAGGCGATTTCCGAAGGTGCCGACTGGGACGAATCCGAGATCGACGCGCTAAACCTTGTGCCCGATGCCTATCGCGGCATGGACCGGTTCGAGGCGCGCAAGGCGGTGATTGCCGACATCGACGCCGAAGGCCTGATGATCATGGTCGAGGACAAGAAGATCATGCAGCCCTTCTGCGACCGTTCCAAGGTGGTGATGGAGCCGATGCTGACGGACCAGTGGTATGTGGACGCGGCGAAACTGGCCGGTCCCGCGCTCGACGCGGTGAAGGACGGGCGCGTGACGATCATGCCCGAAAGCGGCGAGAAGGTGTATTATCACTGGATGGAGAATATCGAGCCGTGGTGCATCTCGCGCCAGCTCTGGTGGGGGCACCAGATTCCGGTTTGGTATGATGATGCGGGCAACGAGTATTGCGCGGCATCCGAGGATGAAGCCCGCGCCATGGCGGGTGGCAAGGCGCTGACGCGCGACCCCGACGTCCTCGACACATGGTTTTCCTCGGGACTCTGGCCCATCGGCACGCTCGGCTGGCCGCACTGGAGCGGGGAAACGAAGAAATATTTCCCGACCGATGTGCTGATTACCGGACAGGACATCCTGTTTTTCTGGGTCGCCCGTATGATGATGATGCAGCTGGAGGTGGTGGACGAGATCCCGTTCCACACCGTCTATCTGCACCAGCTGGTGCGCGACGAGAAGGGCGTGAAAATGTCGAAAACGCTGGGCAATGTCATTGACCCGCTCGACATGATCGACGAGTTCGGCGCCGATGCCATGCGCTTTACCATGACCTCCATGGCGGCGATCGGCGGCACGCTGAAACTGTCGATGGACCGGGTGAAAGGCTATCGCAATTTCGGCACCAAACTGTGGAACGCCGCGCGCTTTGCCGAGATGAACGAATGCAAACCCTCGGCGGATTTCGATCCCGCCTCGGTGACGCAGACGGTCAACAAGTGGATCGTCGGGGAAACGGCGCGGGCGTTGGAAAACACCGACAAGGCGCTGGAAGCCTTTCGTTTCAACGATGCGGCCAACGGGTTGTATGCCTTTGTCTGGGGCAAGGTCTGCGACTGGTATGTGGAGTTCGCCAAGCCGCTGTTGCAGTCCGACGATCCCGCTGTGGTGGCCGAAACCCGTGCCACAATGGCATGGGCCATCGACCAGAGCCTGATCCTGCTGCACCCGATCATGCCGTTCATTACCGAGCAGCTCTGGGGCGATATCGCCGGGCGCCCGAAAATGCTGGTCCACGCCGACTGGCCGGAATATTCGACCGCTGATCTGGTGGATGCCGACGCGGATCGCGAGATGAACTGGGTCATCGGCCTGATCGAGAGCATCCGTTCGGTGCGCGCCGAAATGCGTGTTCCCGCCGGTGCCAAAATCCCGATGGTGCAATTGCAACTGGACGCGGCAGGGCAGGCGGCGCTGGAACGCAATGCGCTGCTGATCCACCGTCTGGCGCGGATTTCGGCGGTCTCCGAAGCGACGGAAGCCCCGAAAGGCGCGGTGACGATCACCGTGGAGGGCGGCACCTTCTGCCTGCCGCTGGCCGAGATTATCGACATCGACGCCGAACAGGCCCGCCTTGAAAAGGCCATTGCCAAACTGGGCAAGGAAATCGGCGGGCTGAAGGGGAAACTCGCGAACGAGAAGTTCACCGCCAAGGCCCCGCCCGAGGTCGTGGCCGAGAACCGCGCCCGTTTGCAGGCCGCCGAGGAAGAGGTTGAAAAACTCGAATCCGCCAAGGCGCGTCTGGCCGAATTGGGGTGACGCGGCGCAAAATTCGTGATTATCAGAAGGGGCGCCTGCGGGTGCCCCTTTTTCACGGAGCCATTGATGACACCCACCGCAAAACCCCTCGCCAGCCGTTTCGATTTCGTCCTGATGCTGGGCGGGCTGTCGGCGCTGACGGCGCTGACCATTGACATCACCGCCCCCGCCACCGGCGTGATCGCGCGCGATTTGCAGGTGGCGGAGAACCTCGGCGCGCTGATCGTCGGCGTCTATTTTCTGGCCTATGCGGTCGGACAGTTGTTCTGGGGTCTGCTGTCGGACGCTTTCGGGCGGCGCAAGGTGCTGCTGGCCAGTCTGGCGGGGTTTACGCTGGCCTCTATCGGGGCGGCGCTGGCCACGGATTTCTGGGTGTTGATCGGTTTTCGTGCCTTGCAGGGGTTGATGGCCGGCGCGCCGGTGATCGCCCGCGCCATCGTGCGCGACATCGGCAGCGGCGAGGTCGCGGCCAAGCTGCTGGCCGTGCTGATGGCCGTGACCGCGATTGCGCCGTTGCTGGCCCCGATCCTCGGTTCCGGTCTGCTGGTGCTGTTTTCGTGGCCGGCGATTTTCGTTTTTCTGGCTGGCATGGGGCTGGCGTTGTTCTGGCTGAGCTTTCGCGTCGGGCAGGAAACCGCCAGACAAACCCGCCCCGAGCGCCTGAGTTTCCGCTTTGTTTTCCACGCCATAGGCTATCTTTTCCGCCAGCGGGATTTTCTGGTCGGGATGGGGGTTTCCAGCCTGACCTTCGGCGGCTATGCCTCCATCCTGTCGCTGGGTGCGGTGGTGGTGGAGACGCAATACGGCCTGTCGCCTGCGGCCTTCAGCAGCCTTTTCGCCGTCGGCGCGCTGTTCATCCTTGGCGGCACCATTACCGTGCGTATGTTGGTCGGGCCGTGGGGTTTGCGCCGCATCGGCGTGCTGGCGATCAGTGTGCTGGCGCTGGCCTCGGCCACGCAGGGGGTGTTGTTTTTCCTGACGCCCTCGCTGACGTTGTTCTGGGGGGCGGTGTGCCTGTATATGCTGGCCTTCGGGTTGATCCTGCCCTCG
>CAZDLV010000250.1:0-3259 GCA_964506345.1 uncultured Rhodobacterales bacterium
TAACTGGCGGTGCGGGTTATGGGTCACCGCCCTAACCCTGCCGTAACGCCTGCAACACCGTCTGCATATCGTCGGGCAGGCCGGCCCTGAATTCCAGCGTCTCGCCGGTCACCGGATGCACGAACCCCAACGTCGCCGCATGCAGGGCCTGCCGGTGAAACCCGCGCAATGCTTCGGCACCGGCCACGGGGATTGCCGTTCTGGAAATCGCCCGCCGCGATCCATACACCGGATCCCCGACCAGGGCGTGGCCGGCATAGGTCATATGCACCCTGATCTGGTGCGTGCGCCCGGTTTCCAGCCAGCAATCGACCAGCGCCGCCACCGGTTTTTCCTGCGGCCCGAACGCCTCGATCACCCGCGTGCGGGTGATTGCGTGCCGTCCCGCATCGACCACGACCGCCATCCGCTTGCGGTCGGTTTTGTGGCGGGCGATATTGCCGGCAATGCGGATCACGCCGCCGGCCTCGAAACTCACGCCTTTGATACCGGACAGGCGCGGGTCCGCCGCCGACGGCGCCCCCCAGACGATGGCCATATAGTGGCGCTCCAGCGTGTGTCTGGCAAACTGGTCCGCCAACCCGTGATGCGCCGCATCGGATTTCGCCACCACCAGCAACCCCGAGGTATCCTTGTCTATCCGGTGAACGATCCCCGGGCGTTTTTCCCCGCCGATCCCCGACAGGCTGTCGCCGCAATGGTGCAGCAGGGCATTGACCAACGTGCCGGTTTCGGACCCCGGTGCCGGATGCACCACCATGCCTGCGGGCTTGTTGACCACGACCAGATGCGCATCCTCGAACACGATTTCCAGCGGGATATCCTCGGGCAGGGTGTCGGTTGCCACCGCCGCCGGCAAATCGACCAGCCAGACCTGCCCTGCCGCCACCTTCGCCTTGGGCGTGGTCACCGGATCGCCGCCTTCGGGTCGCACCGCGCCGGCCTCGATCAGTTGGCGCAGCCGTGATCGCGAAAGGGCAACCCCCTCTGGCACAACACGCGCTAACGCTTTATCAAGGCGGGTGTCTGGGGACTCCCCCAACACCAGCCGCAACGGATTTTCGAAAGGGTCTGCCATGAGCGAACCGGATACTCCTGTTAATTTCGAGGACATGCCCGAACCCCCCAAACTGCGCTACCTGCGCGTTCTGGTGACCGTGCTGACCGCGACGATGATCCTGGGACTGTTAACGATCATTGTGCTGATTGTCATCAAGATCATGCAGCCCCCCGCGCCGGTGCTGAAACTGCCCGACACCCTGTCGCTGCCCTATGGCGAGAAAGCACAGGCCATCACGCAGGGGCTGAACTGGATCGGTGTGGTGACGCGCGACAAGGACGGGGCCGAACGGTTCTATGTTCTGAACCTTGACGGCACGACGCGGCAGGTGGTTGAAATAGCACCATGAGCCTGCCGCCCGGATTTCTGGATGATCTGCGCACCCGTCTGTCGCTGACGCAGGTCGTCGCCCGCAAGGTGGTCTGGGATTCAAAGAAATCCAACCCGGGCAAGGGCGACATGTGGGCGCCCTGTCCCTTCCATCAGGAAAAAACCGCCAGCTTCCATGTCGATGACCGCAAAGGGTTCTACTACTGCTTCGGCTGTCACGCCAAAGGCGACGCGATTTCGTTTGTGCGCGAAACCGAAAACGTCGGGTTTATGGAGGCAGTGGAAATTCTGGCGCGCGAGGCCGGAATGCCGGTGCCGAAATCCACGCCGCAGGAACAGGAGCGCGCCGACAAACGCAAAACGCTGGTCGGGGTCATGGAAGAGGCGGTGAAATTCTACCGCCTGCAATTGCACACCAACCGCGCCGCCGAAGCGCGCGCCTATCTGGACCGGCGCGGCCTGACACCGGAAACGCTGGACCGGTTCGAGATCGGTTTCGCCCCCGATTCGCGCACCGTTCTGTATGAACATCTGGTCGCCAAGGGCATCGCCGCCGACCGGATCATAGAGGCGGGCCTGTGCATCAAACCCGATGACGGCGGGCGGCCCTACGACCGTTTTCGCGGTCGCATAATGTTCCCGATTCGCGACGCGCGCGGCCGTTGCACCGCGTTTGGCGGCCGGGCGATGGACCCCGATGCGCGGGCCAAATATCTGAACTCGCCGGAAACGCCGTTGTTCGACAAGGGGCGCAGCCTGTATAATCATGCGCCGGCGCGCGAGGCGGCAGGCAAGGCAGGCGCCTTGATCGTGGCCGAAGGATACATGGATGTAATCGCGCTGGTGCAGGCCGGTTTCGAACATGCGGTCGCGCCGCTGGGCACGGCGATTACCGAAAACCAGTTGATGATGCTGTGGCGCATGTGCGGCGAGCCGGTGATCGCACTGGATGGCGACAAGGCGGGCCTTGCGGCGGCAATGCGCCTGATCGACGTGGCGCTGCCGTTGCTCGAGGCCGATAAATCCCTGCGGTTCTGCATTCTCCCCGAGGCCCGGGATCCGGACGATGTGATAAAATCACAAGGGGCGGCGGCGATGCAAAAGCTGCTGGATACCGCGCAACCTCTGGTCAATCTTTTGTGGCAGCGCGAAACCGCCGGCAAGGTTTTCGACAGCCCCGAACGGCGCGCGGCGCTGGACAAATCCTTGCGCGCGGCGTTGAAGAAAATTGCCGATGCACCGTTGCGCCGCCACTATGGCGAGGCGATCAACACCCTGCGCGCCGCGTTGTTTTACCCCGTGCGCCCGCAATCCGGCGGTGGTTTTTCGCCGTCACGCGATCGTGGCCGGAGCGGAAAGTGGAACAAGGCGCCGCAAGGCCCGACGGCGGGCGCGCGGGCCTCGTTGCTGGCGCGGCAAAACGGTGACGAGGCGCGCGTGCGCGAAAGCGCGATTCTGCTGGGGTGTCTCAACCATCCCGATCTGGCGGAAAGTTTCGAAACCCGTCTTGAAACCGCGCCCTTCCGCGCGCCCGATTTACGCGATGTGGTGTCGGCCATTCTGGCGGAGCTGCCCGGTATTGCGGATTTGGCCCCAGCCGGGCGGCGCGACGCGCTGGTGCAACGGGTAACGGCGCGCTGCGGCTTTGATCCGGTGCAAAAATGCCTCGCCATCGGACAGGTGCGGATCAATCCCTATCTGCGCCCGGGGGCGGACACCGCGCTGGCCAGCCATGCCATCGCCGAGGAACTGGGCAAACTGGCCGCCATCCACGGAATCGCCGCCGAAATTAAAGACGCCGAAGAAGAAATCACCGGTGTCGCCGACGAGGGTCTGACCTGGCGTCTGCAACAGGCGCGCGAGGCGATG
>CAZDLV010000251.1:0-3242 GCA_964506345.1 uncultured Rhodobacterales bacterium
ACACACGCAAGTGGCCGCAACAGTGTTGTCGAAGTTGCGCTCGACGCAAGCGGCGGAAATCCTCGGCGCGATGGCACCGGAAAAGGCCCGCGCGGTCATGCTTGCCATCGTCCACTCGCACGAACCGCGTCCCGAAATTCTGGAAGCCATCGGACTGGGGATCAGCGACACCCTGTTTGCCGGGGATGGCGACAGTATTTTCGAAAAAACGCCGGTCGAACGCGCCGGCGACATCATGAACTTCGCCGCCGGCGACATCCGCACCCGCATGATGGAGGATTTCAGCAAAACCGACCCCGACACCGCCGAACGAATCCGCAAAGTCATGTTTACCATGCCCGATATCCCCGAAAGGGTGCGCCCGCGCGACATCGCCGCGATTACCCGTGCCGTTGCGCCCGAAACCCTGATCCGCGCCATGCAAGGCGCCGCCGAGGCCGCGCCCGAAGCCCGTGAATTCATCATCGACAGCCTGTCAACACGCGCCGCCACCCAGTTGCGCGAAGACCTGGAAGAAGCGGAACCGGCCAGCAAAAAGGACATGGACGCCGCCATGAACGACATCATCGTCGCCATACGCGAACTGGAATCCGCCGGCACCCTCAGCCTGATTGTCGAAGACGGGGAATAAACCGCCGGTCCTGACAATCCTGTTACCGTAAAATCCCGTCCGCTTGACATAAGTCATACCCCGCGCCGCCAACCGGTGCTAGGCGATGCGTCATGCCACACTTCATCACGCCCCCCGCCGATCCCCTGACGCACCGCCCCGTCCCGCGCTGGTTGCCACCGCCGCCGGTTTTTTTCCTGCAACCGGTGTTGCGGCGCATCGTTACCCGCATCGCGCGCGACAACCCGGATATGTTCGGACGCCTCGGCCCGCATTTCAGCGCACATTTCCTGATTGATCCCGTTGATCTGCCCTTTGTGATGGTGCTGCGCCCCGACCCTGACGACCTGCTGCTGATCGCGCGACCGCGCACCGACATACCGCCGCACGACGCGAAAATATCCGGAAAATTCCTCGACCTGCTGATGCTGGTTGACGGCGATCTGGACGGCGACGCCCTGTTTTTCTCGCGCAACCTGACCGTCAGCGGCAATACCGAGGCAGTGGTCTGCCTACGCAACGCGCTTGACGATATCGACGGCAGCATCGCCGCCAGTGTCGCCGACATGTTCGGGCCTGCGGGCCGGATCGCGCTGTCCACCATGCGCCGCGCCAGCCACCGCGCCGCCTCCCGATAAGGAAAACACCATGAACCGACCAGAACTGGTTTGCCCGGCGGGCACCCCCTCGGCCATGCGGACCGCCGTCGAGGCAGGGGCAGACGCCGTCTATTGCGGCTTCCAGAACGCCACCAACGCCCGCAATTTCCCCGGCCTGAACTTCACCGTCCCCGAACTGGAAAAATCCGTGGCCAACGCCCATCAACACGGCACCAAGGTGCTGCTGGCGGTCAACACGTTCCCGCCCGCCGGCAAGGTCAACCTGTGGAAAGAGGCCGTGGATACCGGCGCGCGCATCGGCGTCGATGCCTTTATCGTCGCCGACATCGGCGTGGCCGACTATATCGCCCGTTCCTATCCCGACATCCGCCTGCATCTGTCGGTGCAGGCCGCCGCCTCGACCCCCGAGGCGATCAAATTCTACTGTCAGGCCTTCAACGTCAAACGGGTGGTGCTGCCGCGAATCCTGACCGTGCCGGAAATCAAAACCATGGCCGGCGAAATCCCCTGCGAGGTCGAAACCTTCATCTTCGGCAACCACGGCCTGATGGTCGAGGGACGCTGTAGCCTGACCAACTACATCACCGGCCTGTCAACAAACATGGACGGCGTCTGTTCCCCGGCCGCACAGGTGCAATACATCAAGGACGATGCCGGAAACCTGTCCACCAGACTCGGCGATTTCACCATCGACTGTTTTTCCTGCACCGAAAATGCCGGCTACCCGACCATTTGCAAAGGCCGCTATCTGACGCCGGCCCATGACGGTCCCTATTACGCCTTCGAGGAACCGATCAGCCTGAACCTGTCCTCGCTGCTGCCCGACCTGATGGCCGCCGGTGTTTCGGCGCTGAAAATCGAGGGGCGCCAACGCTCGCGCGCCTATGTCAAATCGGTGGTGTCCGCCTATCGGCAGGCGGTGGACCGCATCATGGCCGGTCAGGATCCCGACATCCACGGCCTGCTGGCCCTGACCGAAGGCCAGAAAGAAACCCAAGGCGCGTTCAAAAGCAAAACATGGCGGTAACCACATGACCCCGAAACTGACAATTGCCCCGATCCTGTTCCACTGGAGCGCCGAGCGCAAACTGGATTTCTATGCCCGCATCGCCGACGAAGCGCCGGTGGACGTGGTCTATCTGGGCGAGGTGATCTGTTCCAAACGCACCCCGTTTTTCGAAAAACACTACGACGAAGTCGCCGAACGCCTGACCCGCGGCGGCAAAACCGTGGTGTTTTCGACCCTCGCCGAAGTCATGCTGAAACGCGAACGCAACATGATCGCCGGATTTTGCGACCTCGAAGACTACGAACTGGAAATCAACGACAGTTCGGCCCTGTGGCATCTGGACAACAAACCCTTCCGTGTCGGCTCGCTGATGAATGTCTATAACGAGGACACAATGGAATTTCTGGCCAGACGCGGGGCAACACATTTTTCCCTGCCACCGGAACTCCCGCGCACCTCGGTCGAAATTCTGGCGCAGAAAGCCCGCGACCTCGGCGTCACCACCGAAGTGCAGGTCTTCGGCCGCGTCTCGCTGGCGCTTTCGGCGCGCTGCTATCATGCCCGCGCCCACGGCCGCATAAAAGACAACTGCCAGTTTGTCTGCGAGGAAGACCCCGACGGCATGCCGCTCGACACGCTGGACAAGGAAAAATTTCTGACGGTGAACGGCATCCAGACCCTGTCGCAAAGCTACCTGAACCTGCTGGACGAGGCCACGGACATCGCCGCAATGGGCATATCGAACCTGCGGCTTGTGCCCCACACACAGGATATGGTCGCCGTTTCCCGCATTTTCCGCGACCGTCTGGATGGCCGGATCGACGCCGGTGCCGCACAGGAAAAACTCGCCGGACTGGATATTCCGGCGCCGTTTTCCAACGGTTTCTGGTATGGTAAATCGGGGCACGAACATATCAGCGGCCCGCATTGAAACCGGCAGTTTTCACAAGGTGGTGAGGTCGCCTTCCCCCCCTTTGAAATGCCCCCTGCCAACACCCTATAT
>CAZDLV010000252.1:0-3235 GCA_964506345.1 uncultured Rhodobacterales bacterium
TAGCAATAACTTCCATTTTGCTATTGTCTTTACCAATCAAGTCTAGCTTATTAATCATGGCATCAAAACGGTCATCATGTGACCTTAATGCTTGCAAGACTTCCCAAACTACCTTGTAGGTTTTATTATCATTTAGCGCGTCATGAGGCTCTACACCTGCGGGTATTACAACGGGTAAAATCACATACCCACGCTTCTTATTTGGGGCATTACGCATAACACGCCCGACAGACTGAACAACATCTACGGGTGAGCTACGGGGTGTTAAGAACAACACGGCATCCAGAGCAGGTACATCTACGCCTTCAGATAAACATCGGACATTACTCAATATTCGACAGGTATTATCGGGGACATCTTGTTTTAACCAGTCTAGCTTTTGCTCTTTAGTGCTGGCATTCATCCCTCCATCAACATGATCAGCTTCACACACCAAAGGGTTTTCGCTATCTTCCTGCTCTAAATAAGCATCAACTACCGCTTGAAACATTGAGGCTATATTTTTCGAACTTACTTTATGTGTTTTCCCACCTTTTTGTGCCTCAATTACCTGGCAGAAGGCTAAAGCTCTATGCATAAGATCTTTATCTTGTGATAGCTCTTCCTCATGATCTTGCTTACTAAGTGCTTTCCAGCAACCTATTATTTTCGCAGCATCATCTACCTTTAATTGATTGTTTTCATCCTTTAATAGACTTTGTATTCTGCTGCTAACATGGGCTTCATCAATCGTTAATACAATGACTTTGTAATCAACTAATAAGCCGCGAGTAACTGCTTCCGAAAAAGTAATAACATAAAGCTCATTACCATAAAGGGATTTATCATCCATCGAGCATAAAACGGCATTATCTTTTTCTGCTATCGCTTTAGTATTATTGGCATAAATTCTAGGGGTTGCTGTCATGTATAAGCGTTTATTCGCGCGAATAAACTCAGCATTATGTATTTTGACAAAATTACTTTCACTTTCATCGTCAAAAGTAACCCCTGTTGTTCGATGCGCCTCATCACAGACAACTAAATCAAAATTAGCCAAATCATATTCATGTTGAGCTTTACTAATAACATCAATTGAGTGATATGTAGAAAAGACAACACTCATGTGGTTACTATCATGGCGTTTAGATACTTCGTTTGCTAGATTTTCTGCATCTGTCGTTGCTGGATAACGTAATTCATGTGTAAAAGTTTGAACTATATCATCATCTTTTTTACGTTTTTTACCGACATCGCTATCAGAACAGACCGCAAAACTATGTAATGGGGTTTTGCTTTCTTGAGTCCATTCAGTGAGTGTTTGTGATAGCAAAGATAGGCTGGGGACTAGAAATAAAACACGCTTTCCCTTACCTGCTAATTCTTCTGCTATTTTCAGGCTGGTAAAGGTTTTTCCTGTTCCGCAAGCCATAATAAGCTTGCCTCTATCTGCGTTTGATAAACCAATTTTTACTGAATTTAATGCAAGCGTTTGATGTTGTCTAAGCTCTTTCTTTGGCTTTAATATAGGTGGTTCACTAGGTTTATATTTAGACCAATCAATTTGACTATTAGTAAGATCAAGTAAATCTATTTTTGTAACTGGTGGCTGCTGGTCAATTAAGGCATCGTCAGCATGCTCAGACCAATTATTTGTTGTTGTTACAATAATACGATGGGTAAAGGTTTTTTTACCGGAGGCGGTAAAGAAGCTGTCTATATCCGATTTTTTAACTTTGTAATCTTCAGCATAACATTTACATTGAATCGCATGGTATTCATCTGTTCCTGATGTTTTAGCGACTAAATCTATACCTGTGTCACGCTTATCTAACCCTTGCTCTTCTGCCCAGTCTGAATATAACCAGACATCACTATATAAATCGCTATAGGTCGCTTCATAACGAAAATAAGTACGGATAAGTTCTTCAAAATAAGTACCTTTTTCACGCTCTGATTGGGAGGATTCGCGGTAGGTGTTTAATAGATCATTCAGAGTTGTCATGTGAAATTTTATTATTAATTAAGTTATGTTTATTACTAACTTTTGGCTGTCTTTAGCTGGAATTAATACCAAGGTGTACGTGTACATTTCATCTTTTAAGTTCGCATAGGTAAATACTTGGAAAAGCAATTAATCACTCGAATGAGTAGCTCCACAAGCTAAACACCTATAATAACTCCCATATTGACCATGCCTTTCTGAAACCATTCCGCTACACTTATGACAAACCTGTTGATCATCACCTTTATTCCATTTCCAAAGGCGGTAAGTGTTATAAGTAACAATCAATATGCTGGATGTAAATAGTCCGACTGCAAGCCAGAATCCACCGGTAGTAATTAGTTCAGATAGAGAATTGAAAACTTTAGATATTGCCAGACGATCAGAAATAATAGGGGTTATGTACAGAACAATTGAAGAGCTTATCAATAGTAATGTTGGTGGCGCATAAAGACGAATAATCATCCTATTTTGTAAGTCCATTTTATAACCGCCCTGATTTTAAGTTTTCTATTACTAATTTTCTTAGAAGTATTTTTGCAAGATTTAACTCTTGGTGAAGAAAGTTATCAACTTGAGTACACTTTTCTGCATCATCAAAAAATACAGTAATCATATTTTCATCAACAATGTATTCACCGGTATATTCCATGCCATCATAGATAATTGTTACTTCGTCATTCATTGACTGACCCTTTAATATAAATTGTTATGAATTAAGCAGCATTTTTAGTATCTAAATATCCGCCACCAACTTACTCAACCTCTCCTGCCCTGCATGCGTATAAATCTGCGTAGTCGCAATACTTGAATGCCCTAACAAAGCCTGTATATCAATTAACTGCACATCCTTTTCCAACAACCGCGTAGCGTAGGTGTGTCTGAGTTTATGCGGGGTTACCTTTTTATTAATCCCTGCTTTATCCACCAGCTTCTTTAAATATGCCCGTGCTGCATGTTGCCCCACCGGTTTTCCACCAGTTTTTTTAGCAAATAGGTATTCATCACGGGACTTATCAGCAATTGATACAGAAAATACCCTACCAAAAGACTCAGGTAATGGTACTTGCCTTTCTTTATCGCCCTTGCCTATGACTCTGACTGATTTAGCTACGCCATCGACCACGCGAACATCACTGGTTTTTAACCCCAATGCTTCGCTAATGCGTAGGCCTGATTTTTGGATCAATTCAAATAGTAATTCATAGCGTTGGCGTATCTTAACCGATGAGGTTTTAGAACGACCAAAAA
>CAZDLV010000253.1:0-3222 GCA_964506345.1 uncultured Rhodobacterales bacterium
GAACTGGCCAAGAAATTCGAAGACCACTTCTAGGTTTTAGCGGCGGGGGCAACCCCGCCAACCCCGGGCAATCCCGCCCCAAGGAGAGCAGTCCACCCGCATGGGCTGCCAGACAAAGTATAAAGAAGGAACAAGAAAATGCGTCACGGAAACGGGTATCGCAAACTCAACCGCACCCACGAACACCGCAAGGCGATGTTCGCGAACATGGTATGCTCGCTGGTCGAGCATGAGCAGATCAAGACGACTCTGCCCAAAGCCAAAGAATTGAAACGCATCATCGACAAGATGATCACGCTGGGCAAAAAAGGCGACCTGCATTCGCGCCGCATCGCGCAATCGCGTATGCGTCAGGAAGATGCCGTCAAGAAATTGTTCGATGTTCTCGGCCCGCGCTATGCCGAACGCCAGGGTGGCTACGCCCGCGTTCTGAAGGCCGGTTTCCGTTACGGCGACATGGCCCCGATGGCGATCATCGAGCTGGTTGACCGCGACGTGGACGCCAAAGGCGCCGCCGACAAAGCCCGTGTTGCCGCCGAAGAGGCAATGGCCGACGACGAGTAGGCCCCGCCGTGTAACCTGTTTATAGACCCCGGGGCGCGCGCCTCGGGGTTTTTGCTTTTCAACGCTTGACCGGTGACTGAAATGACCGCCTTTGACATCGTTTTGATTTTGATCGCACTGGTGTTCGCCGGTTTGTCGATGTTTCCGAAAATTCGCGACAATGTTTACTGGCGCGCAACTGTGACGCCGTTGGCCTCGATCATCGGCAGCGGTTTTCTGGTGATTGCGCCGTTGTTGGCCAATGTTGCCGGCAGTTACGCGGTGGCGGCCATGGCGTTGATCGTTGTGCTGGCCTATGCCATCGGGCATGCGATCCGGTTCAACATCCTGAACAGTGAATCGCTGGTCGAAAGCGCCACCGGCCCGTTCACCCTGACCACTGCGGGCAAGGTTTCCGATCTGGCGTTGACCGCCGCTTATGTTATCTCGGTCGCCTTTTACATCCGGTTGCTGGCGTCTTTCGCGCTGTCGATGACGCCCTGGACCGGCGCAGGATACGAGGATCTTCTGGCCACGGTCATCCTCGGGGCCATCGGCCTGATCGGCTGGGTTCATGGCCTCAAGGGGCTGGAATATGTCGAAACGATTTCGGTTTCTATAAAACTGTCGATTATCATTGCCTTGCTGGTGGCCCTTTTCTGGCACAATTTCGGCAACGCAGAGTGGAGCGCCACCCTTTTGCCCGTCGATGTGGATATGTGGACCCGCCTGCGTATGCTGGGCGGGATGCTGCTTGTGGTGCAGGGGTTCGAGACGTCGCGGTATCTGGGGCAAAGCTATCCTGCACCGATGCGGGCGCGCACCATGAACTGGGCGCAACTGTCGAGCGGCGCGATCTATCTGGCATTTGTGGCGTTGGTGGTGCCGTTGCTGGTCTATCTGCCGTCAGGTGATCCAAGCGAGACGGCGATCATCGATATTACCGGCCACGTCGCCGTCGCATTGCCGTTCTTGCTGGTTTTTGCCGCGTTGATGAGCCAGCTTTCGGCCGGCATTGCCGATACCGTCGGGGCGGGGGGGCTGGTGGCCGAGGAAACCCGCGGGCGTGTGTCCGAACGGTTCGCCTATCCGCTGCTTGTCGGGTTTTCCATCGCGCTGATCTGGTCTTTCAATATATTCGAGGTCATCGCCATCGCTTCGCGCGCCTTTGCGTTCTATTATATGATGCAGGTGGTAATCGCCTTGATGGTCACGCGACGCACCCACGGCGGCAAATGGCGACTGGTGCAAATGCTGTGGTTCGCATTGCTTGCGGTTACGCTTGCCTTGATCGTGGTTTTTGCCCTGCCGGCCGAGTAACGCTTTGCCTTGCCCGTCTTTCACGCTAGTTTCATGCCATGAGTGACCTGTTCGACCAGACCGCAAAATCTGCCGCCCCGCCCGCACCCCTGCGTCCGCTGGCTGACCGCTTGCGGCCCGCCACGCTGGCCGAGGTGGTCGGGCAGGACCATATTCTGGGTCCGGACGGGCCGCTGGGACAAATGCTGTTGCACGGCAATTTGTCGTCGCTGGTCCTATGGGGCCCGCCCGGGGTCGGCAAAACCACCATCGCGCGGCTTCTGGCCGATGAAACCGATCTGGCGTTCGTGCAGATCAGCGCGATTTTCACCGGCATGCCCGATTTGCGCAAGGTGTTCGAGGCCGCGAAAATACGGCGCCGGAACGGCAAGGGAACGCTGCTGTTCGTGGATGAAATCCACCGTTTCAACAAGGCGCAGCAGGACGGGTTTTTACCGCATATGGAGGACGGCACGATTTTGCTGGTCGGGGCCACAACCGAAAACCCCAGTTTCGAGCTGAACTCGGCGGTGCTAAGCCGCGCACAGGTGATGATACTGGAACGCCTGACGCCGGTCGAACTGGAACTTCTGGTGCAGCGGGCCGAAAAAGAGATGGCAAAACCCCTGCCGGTTACTGCGGATGCACGCGAGGCGTTGATCGAGATGGCCGACGGGGACGGTCGCGCCCTGCTTAATTTGCTGGAACAGGTGTTCACATGGAAAGACCGCGCGGATCGCGATGTGCTGTCCACGCGCCTGTCGCGCCGCGCGCCGAAATACGACAAGTCGGGCGAGGAACATTACAACCTGATTTCCGCCCTGCACAAGTCGGTGCGCGGATCGGATCCCGACGCGGCGCTTTACTGGCTGGCGCGCATGTTGAAGGGTGGCGAGGATCCGCGCTATCTGGCGCGCCGCATTACCCGTATGGCGGTCGAGGATATCGGTCTGGCCGATCCGGATGCACAACGGTTGTGTCTGGATGCGTGGCAAACCTACGAACGGCTGGGATCCCCGGAGGGCGAACTGGCGCTGGGACAGGCGGTGATTTATCTGGCGCTGGCGCCGAAATCGAATGCGGCCTATGCCGCCTTCAAAAACGCCATGACGGCCGCCCGCAAAACCGGATCGTCGCCGCCGCCGCCGCATATATTGAACGCCCCGACCGAATTGATGAAACAGCAGGGTTTCGGGGCGGGATACGCCTATGACCACGACGCCGAGGATGGATTTTCCGGCCAGAACTATTTTCCACAAGACATGCCGCGCGGCGTCTATTATACGCCGGTGGAACGCGGCCACGAGCGCGAGTTGAAAAAACGGCTGGATTACTTTGTGCGCCTCCGGGCCAAGCGCAAGGGTTGACAATCGCCGCCGC
>CAZDLV010000254.1:0-3221 GCA_964506345.1 uncultured Rhodobacterales bacterium
GCCGGCGTCGGCGAGCGCGACGGCGAGGTTGAGGCCCGTCTGTCCGCCCAGCGTCGGCAGCAGCCCGTCGGGCCGCTCGCGTTCGATGATGCGTTCGATGATCTCGACCGTCAGCGGCTCGATGTAGATCGTGTCGGCGATGCCTTCGTCGGTCATGATCGTGGCGGGGTTGGAGTTGACGAGGATGACGCGATACCCTTCCTCTTTCAACGCTTTGCATGCCTGCGCGCCGGAATAGTCGAATTCGCAGGCCTGACCGATAATAATGGGGCCGGCCCCGATAATCATAATAGAGGAAATGTCGGTTCTTTTAGGCATGCCGGTTCCGCGTGTTTGGCCACCGGCGTATTGACGTCGGCAGGGTGGGATTCGTCTGCGAGATGCAAATTGTGGTGGTTATAGTCCGATACATTTCTGGTGCAACCCCGCAGCGGTTGTCGGGGTGCGTAAACATAAAAAATCCGGCACCAATCGGCGCCGGATTCGTTATCGGTGCGTTTTTTCGCGATTAATCGTCGCCGAAAATTCCGCGTTCGGCACCGCGATGACAGCCGGTGCAGTTGGAAATCGTGCCGATATTCGCACGGCTTTTGGCGTAGTCGATGGCGCGCTGGCCGTGCTGGCGTGTGAACCACGTCATTTTGGTAATGCGCAGCGGCACCGATGTTGCGCTGACACCGCGGATATCTTGCGGCGCGGTGGCCATCAGATAGTTGGTGATTTCCTTGGTGGTTGCCGGGTCAAGGCTTGCGTCTTCGCCAAAGTGGTTGCCAAGGTCGGACATGATTGCCTGCCACGAACGTTTGGGCAGGAAGCCCGGCGCGTAGGCGACGTGGCATGCGGAACATTCGGTTTTTGTAGCGGCGTTGGTAACAACAAAGGCGTTGGACGCGCTGGTGGCCGGGGTTACTGTCGAAACAGAGGCGGCGACAGCAAGCGCTGCCACAGCAGTGATGCCGGCTAATGTGATTTTCATTTTCGGGTTCTCCTAGTTAGATGCTGTTCATGTAGGTGATATATTCACCTTTTTCTTTTGGGGTGCATTCGCGCCCGAGAACCGATTTGCAGTTGCGACGGAACCATTTTTCGACTTTTGCGGGATCGGTGAAACGGTTCGGTGTGCGCGATACTGCCATAGGATCGATCACTTTGCCAACCCGGGTGCGGCCCGGTTGTGTGGGGTTTGTCGTGTGACATGTGCTGCACGACGGTGTGTCCGGCTTGCCGGTCGTGTTCTGGCTAAGGAAAAGCGCCTTGCCGGCAGCCGCCGAAAAGCTGCTTACGCCAGCCTGTTTGGCGTACCCTTGTATAATCGCGTCACGCGAGGCGTTGGCAACGGCGTAGGTGCCGAGGCCCAGCACGATGGCCGAGACGGTCAGGGCGATGATGCCTGTTTTCTTGTTCATTTCTGTTTCTCCTTGGGTATAGAAATGTTGGCGGGGTAAAATCTGCCGGCGGCAGCGTCGGAATGACACGCGGTACAGTTGCCGTTGTCATATATCGGTGCCCGTTTGAACGTTTCAGGCGGAATTCCTGCGTGGGTCGTCTTCCAGAACGGCGTGGACGTAATGGTGTACGGGGCGTTCTGCGCCATTTGGCTAAGCACATGTGCGGGTTTCGTATCCACGGTGTCTGCCGCGTTCGCGACCAGCCATTTTGTCAGCGCGTCTACGGTTGTGGGGTCAAGGCTGGCGTCTTCGCCGAAGTGGTCCGACAGACCGCCCATCAGCATCTTCCAGCTGTTGGCCGACATCAGGCTGGGGTTGTAGGCGATGTGGCAGGCAGAACATTCGTCGGCATAGGTCGGATCGAAGGCGGTTTCGCCAGCGGGGGGCAGATCGGGAGCGGGTCGCGAGGCCAGCGAGGCACCGCCCCAGACGATACCCGACACCGAGGCGACAAACAGAACAACCACGGCCAGCGGGCGGGCGGAACTTCCGGTTACGATGTGGTCGCCGTCACGGCTTTCCTTTTTGCCGGTAACCATGGATTTCACCAGATTTTCGCGCGTTCTGAACCCTTCGAAAACCGCGCCGGCGATGTGAAGGCCGACCAGAACCAGCAACCAGATTGCCAGCAGTTTGTGCAACGATAATGTCAGCGTGCCGAACTGGTAACTGGTGGCAAAGCCGAGCGGGCCGACCTTGAACACGCCGCCCAGTCCGATGGTGCCGGTCAGGACCAGCAACAGGATAGTGGTGATCAATGCCAGAATCATCAGCGCGCCAAGCGGGTTGTGACCCAGATGCCGGTGCGCGGTCCCTTCGCGGACCTCTTTCAGGTGTTCAAGCGTTTCGCGCGGACCTTTGACGAAGTTCCGGAAACGCGCATTCGGGCTGCCCCACAACCCCCAATATATGCGCGCGAGCAGAAGTATGCCCGCGACCGTGCCGACCCATATGTGAATGGATATTGTCGTGGCACGGGTGATGAACCCGGTATAGGCGGTGACGGATACCGCAATTACCAGCGACCAGTGAAAGAACCGGATGAACAAGTCCCATACATAGACGAAAGCCTGTTTTGTGCTTTTCATAATAAACTCGTATTTTTTGCTTCAGGGGGCAACCGCGGCACAAATGTGTTCCGGTTGTCTTAGGGTATCAACTAGGTGTGATCATGGCAAAGGCAAATTGGACTTTGGTTGAGATGTTGGCGGGTTTTGGCTTTTTAATCTTTAGTTATACGCTGATTTTGCATGATTTTCTGCATCTTAGTGGCGGGTTTATGGCCGCGTTTCCGCGTCCACCCTTGACATCTATGCCCTAAACATGTGTACCCAATCCGATCAATTTCGCGCGCGGTCCGCGTGCCTTCAAACGTTTCGGGAACCTATGCCATGCACGCTTTTCGCTCTCATAAATGCAATGAACTGACGGCCGACAATGTCGGTGAAACCGTTCGTCTGTCGGGGTGGGTCCATCGCGTGCGCGACCACGGTGGCATCCTGTTTATCGATTTGCGCGACCACTACGGTATTACACAGGTTCTGGCCGACGAGGATTCGCCGGCATTTGCCGAACTGGAAAAAGTTCGGTCCGAATGGGTGATTCGGATTGACGGCACGGTCAAGGCCCGCGATCCCGAACTGGTCAACCCGAATATCCCGACGGGCGAGGTGGAAATATTCATCCGCGACCTCGAAGTTCTCGGTGCTTCCGAGGAATTAACGTTGCCGGTGTTTTGCGAACAGGATTCCCACGAGGCAACGCTCCTGAATT
>CAZDLV010000255.1:0-3194 GCA_964506345.1 uncultured Rhodobacterales bacterium
CCTGCTCGAATGGCTGGCGCTGCAGCGGCGCCTGCGCGAACGCTTCCCCCAAAACCCCGCCCCCCCAATCGGGGCGTTGTCGACACCTCCCGGCGCCACGCACCCCCCCCGCCATATCCGGCCACGTCGGGAAATTCCGCCCCGCATCGATCCCGGCCACCAGCGCCCCAAGCACGACCTGAAAAAACAGCGCGGCCAACAACAGGCCCGCCAGCCACATCAGCCCGTTGTCGCGCGTACGCCGCGCCTGCAACAGGTCCGCCGGTTCGCGCCGCAACTCGAACACAAACCACGCCATAATCCCGAGAATGGTAAACGCCAGCGCCAGATGGATCGCCAGCCGATAGGACGCCACATCGACCATACGCCCGACCAGACCCGAAGAAACCATCCACCAGCCAACTGCCCCCTGCAAGCCGCCAAGCAAACCCAGACTGAACATCCGCGCCGTCCAGCCTTTGGGAATCTGGCGGCGGAAAAGAAACCAGAAAAACCCGATAGCCCAGACCATCCCCACGCTGCGACCCAACAGGCGGTGCGCCCATTCCCACCAGAAAATCCCCTTGAAGGCCGACAGGGTCATGCCTTCGTTCTGCAACTGGTATTCCGGCGACGCCTGATATTTCGCGAATTCCTCGGCCCATGCCGCATCGCCCATCGGCGGGATTGCCCCGGTTACCGGCTTCCACTCGGTAATCGACAGACCGCTATCCGTCAGCCGTGTCATACCACCCAGAATAATCATCGAAGCAACCATGACAAACAACAACGCCACCCAGACGGATATCGCCTTGCGCGCCGGCTTGCGCTTGCTTTTTTGCGGCGCCGATGCCGTATTGCCGGTATCGGCGTCCTCGAAAATATTGCGTGTGTTGCTCATGAAAGTCCCCTCGGTTTTGCCAAGATTAAGACGCGGACATTGGCCGTGCAAGTCTCAATCACGCGATGCTCTCTTTTCCGTGAGCGCACGCAGCACCCCGTGCAACGTGCGCACATCCGCATCGGTCAGGTCGAGACGCGAGAACATGTTGCGCAGGTTCTCGATCATCGACTCGCGTTTGTGTTCGGGCCAGAAAAACCCGGCGCTGTCCAGCTTGTCTTCCAGATGGCCTGTGAGTTTTTCCACCTCGATATGGGTGGCAAAACGGGTTTTGCCCATTTCGCGCACCTCGGGGACGACATCGCTTGCCTGACGCCGCCATTCGTAGGACAGCAGCAAAACCGACTGCGCCAGATTAAGCGAGGCAAACGCCGGATTGACCGGAATGGATACCAGCGCATCGGCCCGCACAACATCGGCGTTTTCCAACCCCGCGCGTTCCGGCCCGAACATGATCCCGACCTTTTGTCCCCCGTCGATCATCGCACGCGCCTCGGCCATGGCGCGTTCCGGCGTCAGCACCCGTTTGGTCAAATCGCGGCTGCGCGCCGTGGTCGCGAAAACATAGTTAAGGTCCGCCAGTGCCGCGCCGGTATCATCCATAACCTGCACCTGATCCAGCACCCGCCCCGCCCCCGAGGCCATCGCCACCGCCTTGGGGTTGGGCCAGCCATCGCGTGGCGTCACCAGACGCATCCGGTCCAGTCCGAAATTCCACATGGCCCGCGCCGCCGCGCCGATGTTCTCGCCCATCTGCGGGCGCACCAGAACCACCGCCGGTGTCGGCCCCTGCCAGCCTTCGTCTTTCGCGTGATCGGTTCCCGACATCATGCTCTCCGTTTCGCTTGCGCGCCTGATACGATGCGCCTTGGCGGGATGCAACGTCAACATTATCAGTATACCGACGTATACAACCCTTTCCTTTTGCCATGTTATCCCGTAAACAGCCGCCAACACACCGAATCCAGTCACAAAGGGGACCCGCATGGACAAGATCAAAGTAGACAATCCCGTTGTCGAGCTCGACGGCGACGAAATGACCCGCATCATCTGGGCATTCATCAAGGAAAAACTGATCCTGCCCTATCTGGACATCGATCTGAAATATTACGACCTCGGCATTGAATCGCGCGACGCGACCGACGACCAGATCACTATCGACGCAGCCAATGCCATCAAGAAATACGGCGTCGGAGTCAAATGCGCCACCATCACACCGGACGAAGCACGGGTCGAGGAATTCGGCCTCAAGAAAATGTGGAAATCGCCGAACGGCACTTTGCGCAACATTCTTGGCGGCACAATTTTCCGCGCACCGATCATCTGCAAAAACGTGCCGCGCCTTGTCCCCGGCTGGACCGACCCGATCGTCATCGGCCGCCATGCCTTCGGCGACCAGTATAAAGCCACCGATTTCCTGATGCCCGGACCAGGCCAGTTGACAATGAAATTCGTCGGCGAGGACGGCACGGTAATCGAAAAGGTCGTTTACGATGCCCCTGCGGCCGGTGTGGCAATGGGCATGTATAACCTTGACGACTCCATCCGCGATTTTGCCCGTGCCTCGCTGAACTATGGTCTGGACAAAGGCTGGCCGGTCTATCTGTCCACCAAGAATACCATCCTCAAGGCCTACGACGGCCGCTTCAAAGACCTGTTCCAGGAGGTTTTCGATGCCGAGTTTGCCGACAAATTCGCCGCGAAAGGCATCACCTACGAACACCGCCTGATCGACGATATGGTGGCATCCGCCATGAAGTGGTCCGGCAAATTCGTCTGGGCTTGCAAAAACTACGACGGCGACGTGCAGTCGGACACGGTTGCGCAGGGTTTCGGCTCGCTCGGCCTGATGACCTCTATCCTGATGACGCCGGATGGCAAAACGGTCGAGGCCGAGGCCGCCCACGGCACGGTCACGCGCCACTACCGCCAGCACCAGAAGGGCGAGGCGACCTCGACCAATTCCATCGCGTCGATCTATGCCTGGACCGGCGGGTTGAAACACCGTGCCAAGCTGGACGGCAACGACGCCCTGAAAACTTTCGCCGAGACGCTGGAAAAGGTCATCGTCGATACAGTTGAAAGCGGCTTTATGACCAAGGATCTGGCGCTGCTGGTCGGGCCTGAGCAGAAATGGCTGACCACCGAAGGCTTCCTTGAAAAGATCGATGAAAACCTGCAAAAAGCACTGGCCTGATTTATCGCACCGGCCTAGGCTAAGGGCGTCCCGCGCGGGGCGCCCTTTTTTACGGAGGCTCCATGCCTTTCAAATACCTGTTCCTGTTATTGGCAATCGCAACCGAGGTCATCGGCA
>CAZDLV010000256.1:0-3188 GCA_964506345.1 uncultured Rhodobacterales bacterium
CGCCCTAGGTTTTGTAAAACTGCCGGAACGGCGGACAGGAAGGGCGACTATGCGTTTGAAATATGTTGTTTTGTTTTTTGTTATCCTCGGGGCGTGCGCGCGGGCAGTCTCGCCGGTGGGGGCGACGTCTTATGGCGCGGGGGCCAAGGCCTGTCTGGCCGAGGCGATGTATTTCGAGGCGCGCGGCACCGGCGCGCAAGGGCGGCGCGCGGTGGGCGAGGTTATTCTGAACCGCGCGGATGATCCGAGGTTTCCGGCGACGGTGTGCGGGGTGGTTGACCAGCGCACCAACGGGTCGTGCCAGTTTTCCTATCGCTGCGATTCCATCCCCGAGGTGTATCGCGAGCCGGCGGAACGGCTGAAAGCCTTGCGGATGGCCGCGACCCTGTTGGGGAATCGCGGGCGCGATATTACCGGTGGCGCACTGTATTTCCATGCGGCGTCAATGCCGCCGGGGTGGTTTGGCACATTGCACCGGCTGGGGCAGTTTGGCGGGAATATATTTTACCGTTAGCCGGGGTTCGGCCAGTTTTGCAGGATATCCCATGCCTCGTCGGCGGTTTCGACAAAACGGAACAGGTTCAGGTCCGTTGCGCTGATGGTGCCGGCGTCGGCCAGTGCCTCCCAGTTTATAATGCGGTGCCAGAAATCCTTGCCGAACAGCAGGATCGGCATCGGCTCCATCCGGCCGGTCTGGATCAGGGTCAGGGATTCGAACAGTTCGTCCATCGTGCCGAAGCCGCCGGGAAAGACGGCGATGGCCTTGGCCCGCATCAGGAAGTGCATCTTGCGGATAGCGAAATAGTGGAAGTTGAAGCACAGCTCCGGCGTTGCGTAGATGTTCGGGGCCTGTTCGTGTGGCAAAACGATGTTGAGGCTGATGGATTCACCGCCCGCATCCAGTGCGCCACGGTTGCCTGCCTCCATCACGCCGGGGCCGCCGCCGGTGCAGACAACAAATTCGCGATCGCCGTTGGCCATGCTCGCCCTGGTGCAGAGCGCGGCGAATTTGCGGGCCTCGGTGTAGTAGCGCGACAGGTCGGCGAGGGTTTTTGTGCGCGCCGTATCCTTGTGATCGGGATCGGGAATGCGGGCGCCGCCGAACAGCACCACGGTGCTTTTGATGCCTTTTTCCTCGAATGCCAGTTCCGGTTTCAGCAGTTCCAGTTGCAGGCGCAGCGGGCGCAGTTCGTCGCGGGTCAGAAAATCGGGGTCGGCAAAAGCCAGACGGTAGGTCGGGGACAGGGTTTGCGGTGTTTCCGGCACACAGCAGGATTTGTCGATGTCTTCGCGTGCATCGGGAAAACGTTCCTGGCGGTATTTCGAGTTCATGGGGTTGCCCTTGATAAAACAATAGTCATTTGTGACACATTGCACCGGATGGCCGGAGGAAGTATAGCCTGCATCCGAACAACAGAAGTCACAAATCGGGGAAAAACATGTCGAACGCACAGCTTGAAACCGCCATCGAAGCCGCATGGGAGGCTCGCGATACCATCAGCCCCGCCACCACCGGCGAGGTGCGCGAGGCTATCGAGGACACACTGAGCGCGCTGGATTCGGGCAAGCTGCGTGTGGCCGAGCCGCGCGAGGGTGGCGAATGGCATGTGAACCAGTGGGCCAAGAAGGCGGTTCTGCTGTCCTTTCGTCTGAACGACATGGAAATGATCGAGGGCAGCAACGGCGGCGGCAGCTGGTGGGACAAGGTGCCGAGCAAATGGGTGGGTTGGGGCGAAAACCAGTGGAAATCCGCGGGTTTTCGCGCGGTGCCGGGTTCCATCGTGCGCCGCTCGGCCTATATCGCGCCGGGTGTGGTGCTGATGCCGTCGTTTGTGAATATCGGCGCCTATGTGGACGAGGGATCGATGGTTGACGGCTGGGCCACGGTCGGTTCCTGCGCGCAGATCGGCAAGAACGTGCATCTGTCCGGCGGTGTGGGTATCGGCGGCGTGCTGGAACCCATGCAGGCCGGTCCGACCATTATCGAGGACAACTGTTTCATCGGCGCCCGCTCCGAGGTGGTCGAGGGGTGTATTGTCCGCGAAGGCTCGGTTCTGGGTATGGGCGTGTTTATCGGCAAATCCACGAAAATCCTCGACCGCGAAACCGGCGAGGTTTTCTATGGCGAGGTGCCGCCCTATTCGGTGGTCGTTGCCGGTTCCATGCCGTCCAAGGGCGGGGTGAACCTGTATTGCGCCGTGATTGTGAAACGGGTGGACGAGCGCACGCGCTCCAAAACCTCGATCAACGACCTGTTGCGCGACTGATGGGCGAGACGGTCAAGAAAAAACGGCCCCAGCGGGTCTATACCCTGCTGGTCGAGGTCGGGCGTGCGCCCGGCGACGGTCTGCCCAAGGGCAGTTCGGGGGCGGCGCTGATGTGTTATGCCAGCGGTGTGGACGAGGCCGAGGCGGTGCGCGAAACCGTGGCCGTGCTGAAACAGGCCGACATGGCGCCGCTGGATGTGTCGGGCTATGGCACATTGGAAGAACGTCAGGCCGCCGGACACGATATCGGCGAGGAAGAAACCGGATTGATGCAGCAGGCGCTGGCACAGAATTCTGTGATTGTAGCGCAGGTTACGCCGTTTTTTGACAAAGGATAATCGCCAAACCGGTATGATTCATGTCAAGGTTGCGCAGGGCGAATCTGCTAAGGTGCGCCCGAGCCAAAACAAGAGGAGTATCGTTACCATGTACAAGAATATCCTTGTTCCCGTTGATATGGGGCACGAAGAAACCGGTCTGCGGATTATCGAGAAAGCCAAGAGCCTGCTGGATGCGGGTGGCAAGATCACCCTCTTGCATGTCATGGACGAGGTGCCGAGCTATGCCCGCACCTATCTGACACCGGAAACCATCGACAAGAACCTGCGCGAGGTCGAGGGCGAGTTGAATGCCATGGCCACGCTGAGCGGCGGCAATATGGGGATCCGCGTGAAATTCGGGCGCCCCAGTCCGGTGATTCTGGACGAGGCCGAAGGGCTGGGTGCCGACCTGATTATACTGGCATCGCACCGCCCCAATGTGTCGGATTATCTGCTGGGGTCTACCGCCTCGCGGGTCACGCGACATGCACAGTGTTCGGTTCTGATCGACCGCTAGGGCGGTGACCCATAAACCCCGCACCGCCAGTTAACCCGAAGGGCGTGGATATCGCTTCATTTCAGCGGCGTGCGCCGCTTGCCA
>CAZDLV010000257.1:0-3154 GCA_964506345.1 uncultured Rhodobacterales bacterium
AGACAAAAACAACACCCCTGACGCGAACAGCGTGGAACATTTACGATCACCTCGCGACCCTCCCCAGAAGTCGCTCGTTCTGCGGTTCCGGTAGTTGCCGTGCCGTCAAAAAGCCAAAGCCCATCGTGGCGAAAACAAGTGTTTCGCGCGCGGTCTTTTCTATTTTGACGACGCTTTCAGGCAGCGAGCAGAAGGAATCGCAAAGCGTAGGGACAGGCTATCGAATGCCGGAGATTCGCTCAATAGGGACGAAAGGAGAACGTAATAAAACTACCTAAAATTATTGTAACAGGTGTTCTGACCTATCATCCACACCGTTTCCACAACGACAAAAACGCGCCCGAAGGGACGCGTTTCAATCGATCGGTCGATGTCGGCTGTTACGCGGACATTGCCTTTACACGGGCAGCAAGGCGCGAAACCTTGCGGCTGGCTGTGCGCTTGTGCCAGATGCCTTTGGTCACGCCACGCATGATCTCCGGCTGCGCCGCTTTCAGCGCGTCGGCAGCCACGGCCTGATCACCACCGGTGATGGCTTCTTCCACTTTACGCAGATAGGTGCGGATGCGCGTGCGGCGCGTTTTGTTGACTGCGGTGCGGCGCTCGATCTGGCGGGCACGTTTTTTTGCTTGGGGCGAGTTAGCCATGTATAAAATTCCGGTTCGTTCGAGATTCGAAAGATGAAGCGTCCCTCTACAACCGCATTCGGTCCGAGTCAACGCCTGTGAGGGTTATTTGTCGCGAAACTGCGGCTCGCGCTTTTCAAGAAAGGCGCTCATGCCTTCGGTCTGGTCGTCGGTATTGAACAATGCGTGGAACACGCGGCGTTCAAACAGCAGCCCCTCGCGCAGGGTGGTTTCATAGGCGCGGTTCACGGCCTCTTTGACCACCATGGTGGTGATCATGGATTTCTCGGCGATTTTCGCGGCGGTGGCTTTTGCATCCGCCATCAGATCCTTGGCCGGCACCACGCGGCTGACAAGGCCGGAACGCTCGGCCTCGGCGGCGTCCATCATGCGGCCGGTCAGGTGCATTTCCATCGCCTTCGACTTGCCGACAAAACGGGTCAGGCGCTGGGTGCCGCCGATCCCCGCGACCACACCGAGGTTGATTTCCGGCTGGCCGAATTTCGCGGTGTCCGAACAGATGATAAAATCGCACATCATCGCCAGTTCGCACCCGCCGCCCAGCGCATAGCCGGACACGGCGGCGATGATCGGCTTGCGCACACGCAACAGGGCCTCGGTTTCCGGTGTGAAGAAATCCTCGGTAAACATATCGACGAAGGATTTTTCCGACATTTCCTTGATATCCGCACCGGCGGCAAAGGCCTTTTCCGAGCCGGTGATGATGATGCAGCGCACGTTTTTGTCGTATTGCATCGTCGTCAGCGCCTCGGCCAGTTCGCCAAGCATCCGGCTGTTCAGCGCGTTCAGCGCCTTGGGGCGGTTGAGGGTAATCAGACCGACGTGTTCCTCGACATCGGCAAGAATGGTCTCGTAAGCCATATCAAGGCTCCTCTGTTGCTATCCGCCGCCCTGTGTAACATGCGCGACAGCGCAATCAAGCCTGTTGCTGGCAGTTGCGACAATAGAACGTCGAGCGCCCCGATTGCACGATCCGTTCGATTTTCCCGCCGCAACCCTCTGATTTGCAAGGCTCCCCTTCGCGGCCATAGACGGCAAAGGCATGCTGGAAATAGCCCAGCTCTCCGTCCGCCTGCCGGTAATCTTTCAGTGACGAGCCGCCCGCCGCGATGGCTTCGCCCAGAACGTCGCGAATCGTCGGGACCAGCGTTTCGACCTGGTCGGGGCGCATGTCCCCCACGGGCAGGCGCGGGTCGATGCGGGCGCGCCACAGGGCCTCGCAGACATAGATATTGCCAAGGCCGGCAACGACCTTCTGGTCCAGCAGCGCCGATTTCACCGGCGTTTTGCGCCCGACGAAACGCATGGCAAGGTATTCTGCATCGAAGGCATTCCCCAACGGTTCCGGCCCGATTCCCGCCAGCATCCGGTGACTGTCCAGCGCATCGGTCGCGCTCAGGTCGAACATGCCGAAACGCCGCGCGTCGTTGAAGGCGATGCGGGTGTCGCCCTCCATATCCAGCACGATATGGTCGTGTTTCAACGGTTCCCCCGCGCCGATCAGCATCCGCCCCGACATGCCGAGGTGGATGATCGCGCTCTCGCCGCTGTCCAGATCGGCGAGGATGTATTTCGCCCGCCGCCGCAGGCGTTCCACCCGTTTGCCCGCCAGCCGCGCCGACAGGTTTTCGGGGAACGGCCAGCGCAGCCCCTCGCGACGGACATCGGCACGCAGGATGCGCCGCCCCTCCATCACCGGGGCAAGGCCGCGCATCACGGTTTCGACTTCGGGCAGTTCGGGCACGGGATTTCCAGTCAGCTACAGGTCGGGATGGCAGTCGGACGGCACATCGTCATAGGTCCAGTTTTCCAGCAATACGGTGCGGGCGGGAAAGGTGAACGGGGTTTCGAGGCGCGTTGTGTCCCTGAACGTCCCGAATACACCGCTTCCGGCGCCGTAGTCCACCACACAATCGCCCGAGCCTGTCTCCAGATTCATCGTGTCGTAATAGTCGGTGCTATAGCCGGTGACGATGAAATCCGAACCGTCATACCCGACCCGCAGCGTATCCTCCCACCGGCCACGGCCCAGCGCGATGTTGCGCGAGGAAACCACAAGCGTTCCGTCATCATCCAGCGACAGATCCGGCTGCATACCCCACAGGCTGCCCATCCAGATTTCGTCCACCAGCTCCGCCGTCAAGGTGAACCCGCCGGTGTCGTCGCCAAGATAGAGCGACAGCGTGGTGACCATTCCGTCGGGATCATAACCGAGGATGGCACGGTCCTGCCGGCCGTCATCGTTCCAGTCGGCGGTAACCGTCCCGATCACCTGCCATGGCTCCAGCCTTGTTTCGGCGTGGGCAAGGGCGGGCAGCAACAGCAGGGCAAAAAATATACGCATGGCGCTACATGTTACAGGCGGCGGGAACCGACCCGATGGTCCATTGATCCGCCGGTTCGGGACCATAATTGATGGTAAAAGGCCGCTTTACCTCGTCGGAACCGGTAAACTCGCCCCGCCGCGCCAGATAGTTGACGTCGCAGGTGCCGCTGAGCGACGGATT
>CAZDLV010000258.1:0-3145 GCA_964506345.1 uncultured Rhodobacterales bacterium
CCCGAGGTCCGTATGCTGTCCTTGCGTTACAGCTCCGCCGCCAGTCTGACGCCCTGATTGATGGCACGTTTGGCGTCCAGTTCGGCGGCCACGTCGGCGCCGCCGATGATATGGGGGGTGCGGCCGGCGGATTCCAGCGCGTCGGCCAGCGTGCGTTCGGGGATCTGGCCGGCGCAAAGCACGATGGTATCGACCGCCAGCAGGCGCGGGTTTTCGCGGGCCTCGCCGGTGGAGATTATCAGGCCCTCGGGGGTGATTTCCTCGTAATTCACGCCGCCGGTCATCTCCACCTGTTTCATTTTCAACTCGGCGCGGTGGATCCAGCCGGTGGTTTTGCCGAGGCCCTTTCCGGGTTTTTGCGCCTTGCGTTGCAGCAGGGTGACATGGCGGAGCGGCGGTTCCGGTTGCGGGCCTTCGGGGGCGAGGCCGCCGGGGGTTTCGGCAGGGTCGCCGACGCCCCATTCCTGTTTCCATTCTTCGAGGTCGAGCGTCGGGCTGTCTCCGGTGACCAGAAATTCGGCGACGTCGAAACCGATGCCGCCCGCGCCGATGATGGCGACACGTTTGCCGACGGGGGCCTTGTCGCGCAGCACGTCGATGTAGCTTAGCACGTTCGGGCCGTCCTGCCCCTTGATTTGCGGATCGCGCGGGGTGACGCCGGTGGCGATGACGATTTCGTCGAAGCCGGTCAGGTCGTCGGCGGTGACACGATGGCCGAGGCGCAGGTCGATGTTCGCGACCTCCACCATGCGGGTGTAATAGGCGGTGAGGGTGTGGAATTCCTCTTTGCCCGGCACCTGTTTGGCCATGTTGAGCTGCCCGCCGACCTCGTTTGCCTGATCGAACAGCGTGACCTTGTGGCCGCGCTGCGCGGCAGCGATGGCGGTGGAGAGACCGGCGGGACCGGCGCCGACGATGGCAACGGTTTTCGGGGTGGCGGCGGGTTCCAGCAGCAATTCGGTTTCGTAGCAGGCCAGCGGGTTGACCAGACAGGTGGAGGTTTTGAGCGAGAACGTATGGTCGAGGCAGGCCTGGTTGCAGGCGATGCAGGGGGCGATCTCGTCGGCGCGGCCCTCGGCGGCCTTCACCACGAAATGCGGGTCGGCGAGGAAGGGGCGGGCCATGGACACCATGTCGGCGCAGCCTTCGGCCAGCACGGATTCGGCGACCTCGGGGGTGTTGATGCGGTTGGAGGTGATGACGGGGATCGAGACGGACCCCATCAGTTTTTTCGTCACCCATGTGAAAGCGGCGCGCGGGACCGATGTGGCGATGGTGGGGATGCGGGCCTCGTGCCAGCCGATGCCGGTGTTGAGGATGGTGGCGCCGGCGGATTCGATGGCTTGGGCCAGTTGCACCACCTCGGCCCATGTCTGGCCGTTCGGGATCAGGTCGATCAGCGATATGCGGTAGATGATGATGAAATCGGGGCCGACGGCGGCGCGGACGCGGCGGACGACCTCCACCGGCAGGCGCATGCGGTTTTCAAACGGGCCGCCCCATTCGTCGGTGCGTTTGTTGGTGTGGGTGACGAGGAATTCGTTGAGGAAATAGCCCTCGGAGCCCATGATCTCCACCCCGTCGTAACCGGCCTGTTGTGCGCGGGTGGCGGCGGTGGCGAAGTCGGCGATCTGTTTTTCGATGCCTTCGGCGTCCAGTTCCCTGGGCGGAAAGGGCGAGATCGGGGATTTGATCGGCGAGGGGGCGACGGCCTCGGGGTTGTAGGCGTAGCGGCCCGCGTGCAGGATCTGCATGGCGATTTTGCCGCCTTCGGCGTGGACGCGGTCGGTGACGGTTTTGTGGTTGGCGATGTCCTGATCGGTGAACAGGCCCGCGGCCCCCGGCATGACGCCGCCCTCGGCGTTCGGGGCCATGCCGCCGGTGACGATCAGCCCCGCGCCGCCCGCCGCGCGCGTCCCGAAATAGGTGGCGATGCGGTTCCAGTCGCCCTGTTCCTCCAGATTGGTGTGCATGGACCCCATCAGCACACGGTTTTTCAGCGTGGTGAAACCGAGGTCGAGCGGGGCGAGCATGTGCGGGTAGTTGGTCATCTGGGTCCTCCGTCCGTTTGCGGCAGGATGCCGGAGGACGGGGGAAAAGTCACGGGGGGACGCGGCGTAAGGCCCCGCCCCCCTGCGGTATCAGCGGCCCAGACGTTGGGCGACGCCCTCGCCATAGGCCGGGTCGGCCTGCCGGAAATGGGCGATCTGGCGATCGACGATTTCATCGGGCACGCCGGCTATTTCGGCGGCGATGGTGTCCATCAGGCGGGATTTCTCGGCCTCGGACATCAGGCGGAACAGGTTGCCGGCCTGCGTGTAGTCGTCGTTGCCTTCGCGGTGGTCGTAGCGGTCGGCAGCGCCGTCGAGCGGCAGCGGCGGCTCCTTGACGGCCGGATTTTCGACGGGTCCGCCGAAGCTGTTCGGCTGGTAATTCACCGAGCCGCCGCCGTTGGCGTCGAACCGCATGGCACCGTCACGCTGGTAGGTATGCACGGGGCAGCGGGCGGCGTTCACCGGCAGGTGCTGGTGGTTGGCGCCGACGCGATAGCGCTGGGCGTCGCCGTAGGACAGGATGCGCATTTGCAGCATCTTGTCGGGGCTGTGGCCGATGCCCGGAACGATATTGGCGGGGGTGAAGGAGGCTTGCTCCACCTCGGCGAAATAGTTGTCCGGGTTGCGGTTCAGTTCCAGCGTGCCGACCTCGATCAGCGGGAAATCGGCGTGCGGCCAGACTTTGGTCAGGTCGAACGGGTTGAAATCCGTCTCGTTGGCCTGTGCTTCGGTCATGATCTGGATCTTGAGCTTCCAGCGGGGGAAGTCGCCCTCCTCGATCGCGTTGAACAGGTCGCGCTGGTGGCTTTCGCGGTCAACGCCGATGATTTCGGCGGTGTCGGCGTTGTTCTTGATGCCCTGCTCCGTTTTAAAGTGGAACTTGACCCAGAAACGCTCGCCCTCGGTGTTGATCAGGCTGTAGGTGTGCGAGCCGTAACCGTTCATGTGGCGATAGCTGGCCGGCTGGCCGCGGTCGGACATCAGGATGGTGACCTGGTGCAGGCTCTCGGGCGAGTGCGACCAGAAATCCCACTGCATGGTCGACGAGCGCAGGTTGGAGCGCGGGTCGCGTTTCTGGCTGTGGATGAAGT
>CAZDLV010000259.1:0-3121 GCA_964506345.1 uncultured Rhodobacterales bacterium
GGAAGGATATATTATGTTAGGTTCCATTAGCGCCCTGGCACTGGCCATTCTGGTCTTTGCCGTCATCATGCTCTACCTGATGGTGAAAACCGTGCCGCAAGGCGAGGAATGGACCGTCGAACGTTTCGGCCGCTACACCCGCACCCTGTCGCCGGGCCTGCGGTTCCTGATTCCGCTGATGGACAAGATCGGCGCGAAAATCAACATGATGGAAACCGTCCTCGACATCCAGTCGCAAGAGGTCATCACCAAAGACAACGCCATGGTCATGGCCGACGCGGTCGCCTTTTACCAGGTCGTCGATGCCGCGCAGGCCGCCTACGAGGTCCGCGATCTGGAACGCGCCCTGACCAACCTTGCCATGACCAACATCCGCGCGGTCATCGGCTCGATGGATCTGGATGAAAGCCTGTCGAACCGCGACCACATCAATTCGCGCCTGCTGAACGTCATCGACGAGGCCTCGCACGGCTGGGGCGTAAAAGTGACCCGCGTTGAAATCAAGGACCTCGCCCCGCCCGAGGACATCAACGAGGCCATGGCCCGCCAGATGAAAGCCGAGCGTATGAAACGCGCCGACATTCTACAGGCCGAAGGTCTGAAACAGGCCTCCATCCTGGAGGCCGAAGGCCAGCGCGAGGCCCAGATCCGCGAGGCCGAAGGCCGCCGCGAGGCTGCCTTCCTCGACGCCGAAGCCCGCGAACGCGCCGCCCAGGCCGAAGCCAAAGCAACGCAGATGGTGTCCGAAGCCATCGCCGCGGGCGACATTCAGGCCATCAACTACTTCGTCGCCCAGCGATACACCGAGGCCCTGAAAGACATCGCCGGCGCGCCGAACAGCAAAACCATCATGATGCCGCTGGAGGCCTCCGGCCTGCTCGGCTCCATTGCCGGTATTGCCGATATTGCCAAGGCCGTGACCGGCAAAGACAAAGGGTAGTCACCACATGCAGCTATTTTCCTTTCTCGAAGGTTTGTCGCCGTGGTGGTGGGTCTCGTTCGGCATCCTGCTGGCCGCCATCGAAATGCTGGTTTTCTCGTTCTTCCTGATCTGGCCGGGCCTTGCGGCGCTGATCATGGCGGTAATTCTGTGGATCGTTCCGGGCATGTCGGGTGAAATACAGGTGGCGATTTTCGCCATCCTGTCCATCGCCCTGACCTTCGCCGGCCGCCGGATTTTCCAGCGCAACGACGAACCGGAAACCAGCCTGAACCAGCGCACCCGACAGGTGGTCGGGCGTCAGGCCCGCGTCGTCGATTTCGAACTGGGCGAAGGCCACGTCGAAATCGACTCCCTGCGCTGGACCGCCACATGGCCCGACGGACAAACCGCGACGGCAGGCGACGTGGTAAAAATCCTCGCGGCCGACGGCATGACCCTGTCGGTGGAAAATATCTAGGGCGGAAATCCGGCAAACTGGTGGTGCGGGATTTCTAGCGAACGGCGGCGCGGGTTCCGGCCTTCGCCGCCTTCACCATTTCCGCCAGTTGCGACAGCTCGTCATCGGCAATCCCCAGTTCGTGCAGATGCGCCACGGTGTTGAACAGGTATTCGTCATTCGGCCCGACACTGCCCGCCGCCGAAGCAATAATCGCCGCCTGCTCGGCCAGATCCAGCACCCCGCTATACTGCACATGATCGCGGTTTATGACATAACACACCGCTTCCGCCTGCTGCCCGTCACGAAACCGGATCGGGCAACGTTCCTCGATATACGCATCGGAAATCAGCTCGCGTTCACGCAAATAGGCCAGCGTTTCCGCCGCCTCTGGCGCGGCAACACGAAACCCGACCCCGTGACAACACCCGCCCGCCTGCGGATCAAGCGCCAGCACCAGCCCCGGATGCGCGTCTGTTCCACGATAATGCAACGACCGCATACAAAACGACCGCGTATAGCCGTGCAACACCGCCAGACGCCGCTCCACAAAGGTAAACCCCGGTTTCCACAATAACGAGCCGTAGCCGAAAACCCAAAGATCCTGTTCCTGCATTGCCACTGGTCCCTGCCTGCCTGTCTGCTATAAGCGGCACACTACGGAATTCGAGGGGGAAGTCCATGCGTGCATTGTTGATCGCCGTCATTCTGGCCGCACTGGGCTGGAGCACCTATTGGTGGGTGGGATCCAGCGCACAACAAAAGGCCCTGAACGCCTGGCTACAGGATCGCCGCGCCGCCGGCTGGCAGGCCGACGTGGAATCCCTGAGCGTGCGCGGATACCCGAACCGCTACGACACGGTGATCAAAAACCTCGAACTGGCCGACCCGCGTCAGGGCTGGGCGTGGCGCGCACAGGATTTCCGCATCATGGCGCTGTCCTACAAACCCAACCACATCATCGCCGCCTTTCCCGGCCGGCAGGTTTTTTCAACCCTGACCGACACCATCACCTTTTCCAGCGACTCCATGCGCGCCTCTGTCATCTTCAAGCCGCAAACCTCGCTGGCCCTCGATCGCCTGCAACTGGAATCCGCCGGCACGGTCTTTCAGGGCGCCAACGGCTGGAAAGCCTCGACCGAGGCCCTGAACGCCGCTTTTTTCGCCACACCGGAAACATCGCGCAACGGTTTTCCGGTCTACGACCTCTACGCGCAGGCGACGAACCTGAAACCGGCCCGCAGCTGGCTGCGCCGGATCGACCCCGCCAACCTGTTGCCGCCGGTCATCCCGCAAACCCTTGTCGATGCCTCGCTGACCTTTGACCGCGCGTGGGACCGTTTTGCCATAGAAACCCGCAACCCCGTCCTGAAATCCATCAAAATCCGCGATATCCGCTTTGAATGGGGCGCGCTGGAACTGCGCGGCGCCGGCAAGGTCGCGGTCACGGCCGCAGGGTATCCCGAGGGGCGCGTTACGCTCCAGATCAAGAAATGGCGCGACCTGTTGCAGGTCGCAACAGCCGCCGGCATGTTCAACCCCGAGGTGGCGGGAAACATCGAAAAGGCGCTCGGTTTTATCGCCGGAATCGCCGGAAACCCCGAAACAATCGAGGTCCCGCTGCGCTTTGCCAACGGCAAAACCTACATCGGGCCGGTCCCGATCGGCGCCGCGCCGCTGTTGCGGTTCTAGGGTCAGGACCCATTAATCCGGCGCGCGCAGCGTCATCGGCGCGAAATATC
>CAZDLV010000260.1:0-3119 GCA_964506345.1 uncultured Rhodobacterales bacterium
GACGTTTCCCCTTGCACGCCGAAGGTTACCGTTTACCTTGCGAATACACCTCAGAAAAAGGACCTATCCATGGCCACGGACAGCACGCCGGCAATCCGCCTTTCCGACTACACCCCCACCCCCTACCTGATCGCACAGGTGCATCTGGAATTTACCCTGCACCCGACGGCCACGCGGGTAAAATCGCGCATCGATTTCGTGAAAAACCCCGCCGGCAAGGGTGGCGACCTGCGCCTTGACGGCCACGACCTGAAACTGCTCTCGGCCCGCATCGACGGGCAACCGGTGGACATCGCCCCCGACGACACCGGCCTGACCATCCCCGCCGACCGCATGGGCGAAAAATTCACATGGGAATGCGAGACCGAAATCAACCCGCAGGACAACACCTCGCTCGACGGCCTCTATATGTCCAACGGCATGTATTGCACCCAGTGCGAGGCCGAGGGCTTTCGCAAGATCACCTATTACCTCGACCGCCCCGACGTCATGGCCCCCTTCACGGTGCGCATCAATTCGGACCTGCCGGTGAAACTCTCGAACGGCAACCCCGTGAAACAGGGCGACGGCTTTGCCGAATGGCAGGACCCGTGGCCGAAACCGGCCTATCTGTTCGCCCTCGTTACCGGCGAACTGGAAAAAACCACCGACCGTTTCACCACCATGTCGGGCCGCGAGGTGGAGCTGAACATCTATGTCCGCAAGGGGGACGAGGACAAATGCGCCTACGCCATGGACAGCCTGAAACGCTCCATGAAATGGGACGAGGAGGAATACGGCCGCGAATACGACCTCGACCTGTTCAACATCGTGGCGGTGGACGATTTCAACATGGGCGCGATGGAAAACAAGGGGCTGAACGTGTTCAACTCCGCCCTTGTTCTGGCCAGCCCCGAAACCGCGACCGACGACAACTACGCCCGTATCGAAAGCGTGATCGCGCATGAATATTTCCACAACTGGACCGGCAACCGCATCACCTGCCGCGACTGGTTCCAGCTTTGTTTGAAAGAGGGGCTGACCGTCTTTCGCGACCAGCAGTTCAGCGCCGCCATGCGCGACCCCGCCGTCACCCGCATCGACGACGTGAAATCCCTGCGCGCGCGGCAATTCCCCGAGGACGCCAGCCCGCTGGCCCATCCGCCGCGCCCCGACGAATATATCGAGATCAACAATTTCTACACCGCCACCGTCTATGAAAAAGGCGCCGAGGTCGTCGGCATGCTCCGCCGCCTTGTCGGGCCGGAGGGTTACCGCAAATCCCTCGACCTCTATTTCGAGCGCCACGACGGGCAGGCCTGCACCATCGAGGACTGGCTGAAAGTGTTCGAGGACGCCACCGGCCGCGACCTGACGCAATTCAGGCTCTGGTATACCAGCGCCGGCACCCCGCGCCTGCGCGTGTCCGAGGGCTGGGACGGCTCCACCTATTCGCTTACTCTGACCCAGACAACCCCGCCCACCCCGGGCGAGGACGACAAACCCCCGCGCCTGATCCCCGTCGCCGTCGGCCTGCTAGACCCCGACGGGTCCGAAGTCGCCGGAACCCGTATTCTGGAACTGTCGAAACCGGTCGAGCGTTTCACCTTCACGGGGTTGAAGCGCAAACCGGTCCCCTCGATCCTGCGCGATTTCTCGGCGCCGGTCATTCTGGAACAGGACATCGACAACGACACCCGCGCCTTCCTGCTGGCCCACGACACCGACCCGTTCAACAAATGGGAGGCCGGACAGGCCTTCGCCCATGACATCATCGAACGCCTCGCCAACGGCTCCAACCAGATCAGCGGGAAATTCCTCTCGGCCATGGCCCGCGTTGCGCTGGACGACAGCCTCGCCCCCGCCTTCCGCGCCCTCGCCCTGACCCTGCCGGGCGAAGAGGACATCGCCGCCGCCATCGCCGCCAAGGATGGCACCCCCGACCCCGTCGCCATCCACCATGCGCGCAAGGCACTGGACGCGGCCCTCGGGGCGGAACTGGCCGACGACCTGCCCGCCCTTTACGAGGCCATGCAGGTAAACGGCCCCTACAACCCCGATGCCACCGACGCCGGCAAACGCGCCCTGCGCAACCGCGTGATGTCCCTGCTGGCCACCCGCGACATCGCGGTGGCCAAGGCGCAATACGCCAATGCCGACAACATGACCGAACAGTTCGCCGCGCTGGCCAAACTGGTCTCCGCCGGTGACGCCGAAGCCGAACTCGCCGCCTTCTACGACCGCTGGCAGGATGAAAAACTGGTGGTGGACAAATGGTTCGGCGTGCAGGCCTCTGCCGCGCCTGCCGAAACGGCGGTGGAAACCGTGCGCGCCCTGACCGGCCACCCCGCCTTCGACTGGCTCAACCCCAACCGTTTCCGCTCGCTGCTCGGGGCCTTTGCCGGCGGCAATCCGGCGGGCTTCCATCGTGCCGACGGGGCGGGCTACGACCTGTTTGCCGACTGGCTGATCAAACTCGACCCGCACAACCCGCAAATCGCCGCGCGCATGTCCACGGTCTTCGGCTCGTGGCGCCGCTATGATGCCGACCGGCAGGCGAAAATGAAGGCGGCGCTGGAACGCATCCGCGACACGCCCGACCTGTCGAAAAACACCGCCGAGATGGTCGGCAAACTGCTCGGCTGACCGGATTTCGGGGGGCAGCCCCTTGCCCCCCGCATCGGGGTTGCCTAAAAGACCGTGAACCGAAATTTTCGCGCGGATGAACCCGATGACCGAGCTTGCCTACACAGAACCGAAACCCAAAACCATCGCCGGTGCCAAATACGACTGGGAACTGGTGATCGGGATGGAGGTGCACGCGCAAATCTCCTCCAACGCCAAACTGTTCTCCGGCTCCAGCACGCAATTCGGCGCGGAACCCAATTCCAACGTTTCGTTCGTCGATGCGGCCATGCCGGGCATGTTGCCGGTGATCAACGAATACTGCGTCGAACAGGCGGTGCGCACGGGGCTGGGCCTGAACGCCGAGATCAACCTGTTCTCCCGTTTCCCCAGGCCATCGTCCCGGACAATCTAAAATCAGCGGTAACCAAAAGCAATCGTTATGAGCCCACATTAAACGAAACGTTTTTAGACTTCTCTGAACACTACGGAACCACTATTTTACCGGCAAGGGC
>CAZDLV010000261.1:0-3094 GCA_964506345.1 uncultured Rhodobacterales bacterium
GGGCACCGGCACCAACTTCAGTTCCTTGCGCGGCTCCAACGAGGGTCTTGGCGGTGGTGGCAAATCGTCCGGCCTGATGTCGTTCCTGAAGATCGGCGACCGTGCGGCGGGGGCGATCAAATCGGGTGGCACGACGCGGCGCGCGGCCAAGATGGTGATCTGCGACATGGATCATCCGGATATCGAGGAATTCATCAACTGGAAGGTTCTGGAGGAACAGAAGGTTGCGGCGCTGGTGGCCGGATCGAAAATCCACGAGCAGCAGCTGAACGAAATTTTTGCGGCCATTCGCGCATGGGACGGGGCCGAGGCCGATGCTTTCGATCCGAAGAAAAACCCGGCGCTGAAGGCGGCCATTCGCGCGGCGAAGAAGGTCAGCGTGCCGGAAACCTATGTGAAGCGGATTTTGCAGTATGCGGAGCAGGGCTATACCAGCATCAAGTTTCCGACCTATGACACCGACTGGGATTCCGAGGCCTATCTGACGGTTTCGGGGCAGAATTCCAACAACTCGGTTCGCGTGACAGATGCGTTTTTGCAGGCGGTCAAGGACGATGCGGACTGGGAGCTGATCCAGCGCACCGACGGCAAGGTGGCCAAAACGGTGAAGGCGCGGGATCTGTGGGACCAGATCGGGCACGCGGCCTGGGCCTGTGCCGATCCGGGCATCCAGTTCCACGACACCATCAACGACTGGCACACCTGTCCGGCGGACGGGGCTATTCGTGGCTCCAACCCCTGTTCGGAATATATGTTTCTGGACGATACGGCCTGTAATCTGGCCTCGATGAACCTGCTGAAATTCCTGAAGGACCAGCAGTTCGACGCGGCGGGATACATGCACGCGGTGAAATTGTGGACCATGACGCTGGAGATTTCGGTGCTGATGGCGCAGTTCCCGTCACCGCAGATTGCCGAATTGTCCTATAAGTTCCGCACGCTGGGGCTGGGCTATGCCAATATCGGCGGGCTGCTGATGAACATGGGTTTCGGGTATGATTCCGACGAGGGGCGGGCCATGGCGGGGGCGTTGACGGCGATCCTGACGGGGGTTGCCTATAAAACCTCGGCCGAGATGGCGGGCGAGACGGGGCCGTTCCCGGGCTATGCCAAGAACGCCGACCATATGCTGCGGGTGATCCGCAACCACCGGCGCGCCGCTTATGGCGAGACGCAGGGTTACGAGGGGCTGGCGGTGATGCCGGTGCCGCTCGACCATGACAATTGCCCCGACGGGCAGCTGATCAATCTGGCGCACAAGGCGTGGGACGATGCGCTGGCACTGGGCGAGGCCAACGGCTATCGCAATGCGCAGGTGTCGGTGATCGCGCCGACGGGGACCATCGGGCTGGTCATGGATTGCGATACCACGGGGATCGAGCCGGATTTCGCGCTGGTGAAATTCAAGAAACTGGCCGGCGGCGGCTATTTCAAGATCATCAACCAGTCGGTGCCGGCGGCGCTGGAGAACCTCGGGTATTCATCCAGCCAGATCGAGGAGATCATCGCCTATGCGGTCGGGCACGGCACCATGGGCAATGCGCCCGGGGTGAACCATACCAGCCTGATCGGGCACGGGTTCAGCGCGGCGGAGATCGACAAGATCGAGGAGGCCCTGCCGACCGCCTTCGACATCAAATATGTGTTCAACCAGTGGACGCTGGGCGAGGATTTCTGCCGCAACACCCTTGGCATTCCCGAGGAGAGGCTGAACGATCCGGCCTTTGACCTGCTGCGCCATCTGGGATATTCGCGCCAGCAGATTTCGGATGCCAACAACCATGTTTGCGGCACCATGACGCTGGAGGGGGCGCCGTTCCTGAAAGAGGAACACTACAAGGTGTTCGACTGCGCCAATATCTGCGGGCGGATCGGCACGCGCTATCTGAGCGTGGAAAGCCATATCACCATGATGGCGGCGGCGCAGAGCTTCATTTCCGGTGCGATCTCCAAGACGATCAACATGCCGGACGATGCGACCATCGAGGAGTGCAAGGCGGCCTATGAATTGAGCTGGTCGCTGGGTGTGAAGGCGAATGCGCTGTATCGGGACGGCTCCAAGCTGTCGCAGCCGCTGTCTTCGGCGCTGATCGACGACGAGGATTTCGAGGAGGAACTGGCCGAGGCACCTGCTGCCGCGCGCGCCGGAATGCTGGCCGAGAAGATCGTCGAGAAAATCGTGGTGCGTGAAGTGGCGCGCGGTCGGGAAAAACTGCCGCACCGTCGCAAGGGCTATACCCAGAAGGCGGTTGTCGGCGGGCACAAGGTGTATTTGCGCACCGGCGAATACGAGGACGGCAATCTGGGCGAGATTTTCATCGACATGCACAAGGAAGGGGCGGGGTTCCGCGCCATGATGAACAATTTCGCCATCGCGATTTCGGTCGGCCTGCAATACGGCGTCCCGCTGGAGGAATTTGTCGATGCCTTCACCTTTACCCGTTTCGAGCCGGCGGGGATGGTGCAGGGCAACGACAGTATCAAGTCGGCGACCTCGATCCTCGATTACATCTTCCGCGAGCTGGCGGTGTCGTATCTGGATCGCACGGATCTGGCGCATGTGCAGCCGAGCGGGTCGAGTTTCGACGATCTGGGGCGCGGGCATGACGAAGGGGTTTCCAACGTCGAGTCGGTTGATCCCGAGGTCGCGCACAGCTCGATCGAGATGATCCGGCAGATTTCGTCAACCGGATATTTGCGCAAGCGCGTGCCGGAGGAGTTGCTGCATTTCGACGAGATGCTGCATGCGGACGAAGCCGCGGGCCATGTGGCGCATCCGGCCACGGCGGCGGGCGGGGCAATGGTTATGGATGAACGCACCAAGGCGAAGATGCAGGGCTATGAGGGGGATGCCTGTGGCGAATGCGGGAACTATACGCTGGTGCGCAACGGAACCTGTATGAAGTGTAACACCTGCGGGGCGACCTCGGGGTGTAGCTGAGTACAGACAGGAGGGGGTTCCGCCGATCTGTCGGGCGGACCCCGGGCGTTCAGGCTGCAGGCAACAAACCGGGCAGTTAACGATATGCCTGAATTGCGAAACTCGGGGGGTGGTTTTTACCATCCCCCCTTTTTTGTCAGGTCCCGCGCGCCA
>CAZDLV010000262.1:0-3088 GCA_964506345.1 uncultured Rhodobacterales bacterium
GCGATGGGGCAGATCAACGACTATATGTGTCTCGACGGCACGATTCCGGTCAGCCAGTTGCCGCTGGTGCTGAAACGCATCACCGAAATGTCCGGGCAATACGGCCTTGGCGTTGGCAATGTGTTCCATGCGGGCGACGGCAATATGCACCCGCTGATCCT
Organism: uncultured Rhodobacterales bacterium; assembly: GCA_964506345.1. GTDB lineage: Bacteria > Pseudomonadota > Alphaproteobacteria > Rhodobacterales > Rhodobacteraceae > NORP23. The sequence goes on from CAZDLV010000262.1 coordinate 162, forward strand.
GTATGATGCCAACAAACCGGGCGATCTGGAACTGGCCGAGAAATTCGGCGCCGATATCCTGACGCTGTGTGTCGAGGTCGGTGGTTGCCTGACCGGCGAACACGGCGTCGGCATTGAAAAACGCGACCTGATGGGGGTGCAGTATACGCCCGACGACATCGCCGCGCAGATGGATGTGAAAGACGTGTTCGACCCGAAATGGCTGCTGAACCCCGCCAAGGTATTCCCCCTCGAAGACACAGAAAGCCGGAGAGTCGCGTGACCCCCACTGACGAGAAAGAGCTGGCAGAGGCCATCGCCTCGGCCAAAACCCCGCTGGCGATTGTTGGCGGCGGCACGCGACAGATCGGCCATGTGGAGGGCGAGCCGCTCCATACCGGTGGCCTGTCGGGCATCACGCTTTACGAACCCGGCGCCCTGACGCTGGTGGCCCGCGCCGGCACGCCGGTTTCCGAAATCCGCGCGGCACTGGCGGCGGAAAACCAGCGCCTGCCGTTCGAGCCGGCCGACCTGCGCCCGTTGCAAGGCACCACGGGCGAACCGACCATCGGCGGGATTGTGGCCACCAACGCTTCCGGTCCGCGCCGCATTCAGGCGGGGGCGTGCCGCGACAGCCTGATCGGCGTGCGCTTTGTCGACGGGCAGGGGCATATCCTGAAAAACGGCGGCCGCGTGATGAAGAACGTTACCGGCTATGATCTGGTGAAATTGCTGGCGGGCAGCTACGGCACCCTCGGCGTGCTGAGCGAGGTCAGCTTCAAGGTTCTGCCGGCGCCCGAAGCCTCCGCCACTGTGGTGATCGAGGGGCTGGACGACGTGCAGGCCATTGCCGCGCTGGCCGATGCGCTCGGCTCGCCTTTCGATGTCAACGCCGCCGCCCATATCCCCGCCACAGGGCAAACGCTGGTGCGGGTCGAGGGGCTGGAAGGGTCTGTCACCTACCGCGCGGCGGAACTGGAAAAACGGCTCGGCGGCAAAACCGTCGATTTCGACTGGTCCACTATCCGCGACGTCAAACCCTTTGCCGACCGGAAGGGCGATGTCTGGCGGTTTTCGGTCAAACCTTCCGACGGTCCGCACCTTGGCGCGGCGTTGCGCGGGCTGGGTGCCTGCGATGTGATCTATGACTGGGCCGGCGGGTTGCTGTGGGCGCTGACCCCTGCGGGCAAAAACATGCGCCCCGCGCTGGACGGGATCGCGGGCCACGCCACCCTGATCCGGGCGGATGACACGACCAGGGCAAACCTGCCGGTGTTCCATCCCGAAGCCGTGCCAATCGCCAGAATAAGCGCCGCGCTGCGGGGTAAATTCGACCCGCGCGGCATTCTTAACAAAGGGTTGATGGGCTGACATGCAAACGACGTTTACCCCCGAGCAGCTCGCCGATCCCGGCATCGAACGCGCCAACGAGATCCTGCGCACCTGCGTGCATTGCGGTTTCTGCACCGCGACCTGCCCGACCTACCAGATACTGGGCGACGAGCTGGATTCCCCGCGCGGCCGCATCTATCTGATCAAGGACATGCTGGAAAACGCGCGCACGCCGGATGCCAAAACCGTGCAGCATGTGGATCGCTGTCTGTCCTGCCTTGCCTGCATGTCCACCTGTCCGTCCGGTGTGCATTACATGCACCTTGTCGATTACGCCCGCGAGTATATCGAGGAGAATTACAAACGCCCGCTGTTCGACCGTATGCTGCGCTGGACCCTGTCGAAAATCCTGCCGAACCCGACCCTGTTCCGTTTTTCCATCCTCGGCGCATGGATCGCCAAACCTTTCCGTTTCGCCCTGCCCGGCAAGCTGAAAGCCATGGTCGATTTTGCTCCGAAATCCCTGCCGTCGCCCAGCCGCATGGATGACGCGCAGGTTTTCCCTGCCGAGGGCAAACGTATCAAACGTGTCGCCTTGCTGACCGGCTGCGCGCAACGTGCGCTCGATACCGACATCAACGAAGCCACCATCCGCCTGCTTACCCGCCACGGGGTGGAGGTGGTGATCGCCAAGGGCATCGGTTGCTGCGGAGCGGTCACGCACCATATGGGCAAGGTGGATGAAAGCCACGCCTCGGCCGCGAAAAACATCCATGCGTGGATGGCCGAGCTGAACGGCGAGGGGCTGGACGCCATCGTTATCAACACCTCGGGCTGCGGCACCACGGTCAAGGACTATGGCCATATGTTCCGCAACGACCCGCTGGCCAAAGACGCGGCGACGGTTGCGGGGCTGGCCAGGGATATCTCGGAAATCATGCTGGAAATCGGGGTCAGGCCGGTGGAAAAACGCAATCTGCGCGTTGCCTATCACGCCGCCTGTTCGTTGCAACACGGGCAGCAGATCAAGCTGGCGCCGAAGAAACTGCTGGCACAGGCGGGGTTCACGGTGCTGGAACCGGCGGACCCGCATCTGTGTTGCGGCTCGGCCGGCACCTATAACCTGATGCAGCCGGAAATTTCTGCCGAATTGAAGCGCCGCAAGGTGAACACGCTGGAGGAGCTGGAGCCCGAGATCATTTCCGCCGGCAACATCGGCTGCATGATGCAGATCGGGTCAGGCACCGGCGTGCCTGTGGTGCATACGGTGGAACTGCTCGACTGGGCCACCGGCGGGCCGAAACCGGCGAAGCTGGGATAAGGGCAGGGAAAGGGTTAACAAATAGTGCCCGCGCATCCACTAAACCGGTTTAGTGGGTTTCCGAAGCACTCCAACCTTTTGGAAACACGAAAAATTCACGATCGCACCGTTTTGCATTCTGTCCCTGACAGAACTATAAAACCGGTTTAGTAGAATCCCCGCCCTCGAAACCACGGCCCGAAGATGCCCGTTCTCCCCGACTTTCTGCAACTGACCGGCGTGGTCTCCGACCGCGGTTCGAAATACGCTGTTACCGGCGGGCGGGTCAACAGCGAGGCCGATATCAAAGCCGTCC
>CAZDLV010000263.1:0-3081 GCA_964506345.1 uncultured Rhodobacterales bacterium
TCGGAACAGGTCGCGGCGATCCACCTGCCGAAACTCTCCGACATCTAGGGCGGTGCGGGGTTTACGGGTCACCGCCCTAGGGTCAGGACCCATAAAAAAACGCCCCGACCATCGCGGGGCGTTTTTGTTTGTCGCAACCGGCCCCGCAGGGCCGGCAACCGTTAATTCGCCAACAGGTTCGGAATGATCGTCACCACGCTGGGGAACAGCCACAGCAACAGCAATCCGGTCACCTGGATCAACACGAACGGTATGACCCCGCGATAGATATGACCGGTGGTCACACTGGCCGGCGCCACCCCGCGCAAATAGAACAGCGCGAACCCGAACGGCGGCGTCAGGAAACTGGTCTGCAAGTTCACCGCGATCATGATCGTCACCCACTTGGGATCCATCGTGCCGCCATAGATCACCGGCCCGACAATCGGGATAACGATATAGATGATCTCCAGAAAATCGAGCACAAACCCCAGGAAGAACAACACCATCATCACAATCAGGAACACTTTCCATTCCTGATCGAAACTGCGCAGGAACGACTGGATATAGTATTCCCCCCCGAACGAGATGATCACCAGATTCAGCATCTGCGAGCCGATCAGAATGGCAAACACCATCGACGTCACCTTGGCGGTTTCACGCACCACCGGTGCCAGAACCGAGGTTTTCCACAACACCCAGATCGCATACAACAAGCCGCCGATCGAAATGTGGAAAAACACCAGCGCCGCAAGGATCGCAACCCAGTTTTCAAAACTGACGTCCTGGATCGTCGCGCGCAAATCGAAATTCACCCCGACCAGCAACAGCAACACCATCGAGAAACTCGACACCAGAATGATTTTTCCGGTCTTGCCGTCTTCCTGCAACTTGCGGAACGCCGCCAGCATAATCGCGCCACCGGCCCCCAACGCCGCTGCCGGCGTCGGGTTGGTCACGCCGCCAAGGATCGAGCCAAGCACCGCAACAATCAGCACCAGCGGCGGGAACACCACCCGCAGCAAATCGTTTTCACCCAGCCGTTTCGCCGCCACACGCATCCCGTACATGATAACCGCGAACGGAATCGCCTGCGCCATAAACATCTGTCCGGGCGAATTCAGCGGGCTAAGGAAAAACACATCGACCAGTGCCGACAATACAATCCCGCCGACCCCGATATAAATCGGCTTGCGATCCTTGCGCGGTGCAACCCCGATCGCCAGCGCAAAGGTCAGCGCGAACAGAACCAGCATCGACAACAACCCTGTGCCGATCGGCGCGGCCTGTGCCGCCATTTCCTTGCGGACCTCGGCCATCTGCTCGGGGGTGCGGGTGCGATCCTCTTGCGACTTGCCGCCGCCGGCCGCATCGATCGCGGCCTGCTCGGCCACGGCACGGTCCCATTTTTCCTGCCCGTGCAGCTTGATCATGGAGCCTTTGCACTGCTCGCTGACATTGGTGCGCAACTCGGCCCGCGCCCCTTGCGAGGCAACCGACGACACCACAACCGACTGGTTGCCCGCCACGTTGAACGAAATCATCGAAACCGCAAACAGGATGATCCCCAACGGAACCCCCAGAAACCACATCAGGTTGTTGCGGCGCCCGTTACCCGGCCCGTGTCCGGCCATCGCCGGAATCGGCGGCGCCTTGTGCGGAAAGATCATGGCAAAAACAAAGGCGTAAACCCCGTACAACACCGCCAGCAAAATCCCCGGCAACAACGCCGCCTTGAACAGCGTGCCAACCGACAACACCGCCGCTTCCCCCAGATAGGTCAGCGCATCGGTGCATCCGGCCAGCGCCGCGCGCTCTTCCTGTGCGGTGGCATACAAATCGCCCGCCAGTGTGCCCAGCAACACGATAACAATCGACGGCGGAATAATCTGCCCCAGCGTGCCGGACGCGGCAATAACCCCCGTCGCCAGCTCGGGTGAATAATTATGCCGCAGCATGGTCGGCAACGACAGCAACCCCATGGTCACAACCGTCGCACCGACAATCCCGGTAGAGGCCGCCAGAAACGCCCCCACAATCACCACCGAAACCGCCAGCCCGCCGGGCAGCGGCCCGAAAACCCGCGCCATCGTGGTCAACAGGTCGTTGGCAATTTTCGAACGCTCAAGCGTGATACCCATCAACACGAACATCGCCACCGCCAGCAGCGTCTCGATCGACGGTCCGGCCATGACCCGTTCGTTCATCCGGTTGACGATAAACGACAGGTTGCGGTTCAGGGCGGTTTCCCAGCCACCGGGGAACAGCGCCGTGGTATCGACCGGCAAATCGGGGTATCGGAACCGCGAGATATCGATCGCCCGCACACCCTGGTCGATCAGGGTGTTATAGGCATCGCTCGACGTGTTGATCACCTCTTTTACCAGAATACCCGACGAATCCAGCGTCGCAAGTATGCCAAAGGCAATCACCGCCGAACCGCCGATGGCAAACGCCACCGGAAAGCCCGACATGATACCCGCAAACAGGCAGGCAAAAATTATGATCAGGCTGATCTCAACGCCATCTAGACCAAAAAACATTCCGGTATCCCCTGCCCTGTCCTAATGAATTGCGGCGACCGTTTCGGCCAGCTCGTCTTCTAGTTTGTCTTTATCGAGGTACTTGCCCTCGCTCTCGGGTCCTTCGATGTATTCCAGCAACGAGCGATAGAAAAACGCGATTGCCTGCAGGAACATCAATACCGCAAAGGTAATCAGCAAAATCTTGAACAGGAAATAGCCGTTGAACCCGTTGGGCGAAAACCCGATGGTCTCGACATTCCACTTCAGCAGCTTCGATTTGCGCAACAGCAACTCGAACTTGTCCGAGGCCGAAATTTTCGGCGTCACCAGATGCCGCCACATAAAGAACCAGCCGAACATCCAGATCAGGGTCATCGACGGCATGATGAAAAAGATCGACCCGAACATGTCGATCAGCCGTTTGGTGTGGAACCGCACCCGCCCGTAAACCAGATCGACGCGCACATGTCCGCCCTGCACAAAGGTATAGCTGACACACAAGGCGACAATCATCGCGTTATACAGCTTCAGCTCCTCGGCAAACCAGCTCAGGTCCTTGGTAAACACATAGCCGAAC
>CAZDLV010000264.1:0-3056 GCA_964506345.1 uncultured Rhodobacterales bacterium
GAACCGCCGTAGAAAGAAAAACCAGAAAAACGAAAATTTTTTGCATCGCGCGCCTCTGTCCGGAAACAATCCGGCGCCGACAATAGCGGAGTTCGCGCAGATTTCAAAACTGCCGAAAACGACAAACCCCCACATTTACATGCGGGGGTCGTCAAAAAACGGGCCGAAGCCCGCTTCGGTTCCGCCTTACAGCAGACCTTCGCGTTGCATCTTCTTGCGTGCCAGCTTGCGCTGACGGCGAACTGCCTCGGCTTTCTCGCGCGCTTTTTTGACGGAGGGTTTCTCGAAATGCTGCTTGAGCTTCATTTCACGGAAAACACCTTCGCGCTGAAGTTTTTTCTTCAGAGCACGGAGCGCCTGTTCGACGTTGTTATCACGAACCGTTACCTGCATGTGGTTACACCACCTTTCTAGGTTAGATTTGCAGAATTGCAGGAAGGCGCTCTATAGCAACCCGCGCGCAATCTGTCTAGACTACCGGCAACGAAACGAGGCCCGATATGGAATCACGCAAAACCGAAACCGATCATATTGCCGAAACCCGCGCCAGAGTGCTGGAGGCCGCCCTGCCGCTGGTGGTGTTCGACGGCTGGAGCGAGCAAACCCTGAAGGATGCCATTGCCGATTCGGGGGTGGACGAGGGGCTGGCCCGCCTTGCCTTTCCGCGCGGGGCGGTCGATCTGGCGCTGGAGTTCCACATGGACGGCGACCGGCAACTGGCCGGGGCGATGGCCGGAGCCGACCTCGACGGGATGCGCTATCGCGACCGCGTGGCCTTCGGCGTCCGCAAACGGCTGGAGATCGCCGCGCCACATCGCGAGGCCGTGCGCCGCGGCTCGGCCCTGTTTGCCCTGCCGATCCATGCGGCGGACGGGGCGCGGGCGATCTGGCACACGGCGGATACCATCTGGAACGCCCTTGGCGATACCAGCCGCGATGTGAACTGGTATACCAAGCGCGCGACGCTGTCGGCGGTCTATTCCGCCGCCGTCCTGTATTGGCTGGGGGACGAGAGCGAGGGCAGCACGGACACTTGGGACTTCATCGACCGGCGCATCGAAAACGTCATGCAGTTCGAAAAAGCCAAAGCGACGTTGCGGAAAAACCCCTTGGCCAAGGCTTTCATGTCCGGTCCCGGTCGGATACTTGATAAGGTAAAGGCCCCCGGCGAAACGCCGTCGGACCTGCCCGGATCAACAAGGAAATAGACGATGGCGATCAGTGACAATATCCTCACATGGTTCAACGGCGCGTGGACGCGGGGCAATGTGCCGGTCATGGGCGCGGCCGATCATGCGACGTGGCTCGGCTCGATGGTATTCGACGGGGCGCGCGCTTTCGAAGGGGTGATGCCGGATCTCGACCTGCATTGCCGGCGTATCGTGCGCTCGGCCGATGCGATGGGGTATGACTCACCGGTGGATGCGGAAACTATCGAGGCGATTATCCGCGAGGGTGTCGCCATGTTCCCCGCCGGTGCGGAGCTGTATCTGCGCCCGATGATCTGGTCCACCGAGGGCGACGTGACCATGCTGGGCGCCGACCGCGCCTCGGGGGTCTATGCGATCTGTATCGAGGAATTGCCCATGGGCAATATCGGCGAATATGCCCTGACCGTATCGCCCTATCGCCGCCCGCGCCCCGATATGGCGCTGACCGAGGCCAAGGCCGCCTGTCTTTATCCCAACAACGCCCGTATCGCGCAGGAGGCGGTGAAACGCGGCTTCAAGACCGCCCTGTCGCTGGATGTGGACGACAACGTGGCGGAGACCTCCAGCACCAACGTGTTCATGGTGCGCGACGGCGAGGTTTTCACCCCCGCCCCGAACGGCACCTTCCTGAACGGCATCACCCGCCAGCGCACCATTGCCCTGTTGCAGGCCGACGGGATCAAGGTGACGGAAACCGCGCTGAAGGTTTCGGATTTCGAGCAGGCGGACGAGATTTTCCTGACCGGCAACGCCTTCAAGATCACCCCTGTTACCCGTTTCGAGGATCGCGAACTGCCGGTCAGAACCGGCACGCATGTGCGCGAACTTTACTGGGATTACGCCCTTTCGGAGAAATGATATGACCCTCGCCACCATGCGCGCCATTGAAATCAGCGAGGCCGGAGGGCCGGACGTCCTGCGCCCGACCACCCGTCCGGTGCCGGAGCCTGCGAGCGGGGAGATCCTGATCAAAATCGAGGCCGCCGGTGTCAACCGCCCCGACGCGCTGCAACGCGCGGGGGCCTATGCGCCGCCGCCCGATGCCTCGGACCTGCCCGGTCTGGAATGTGCGGGCGAGGTGGTGGCGACCGGCGCAGGTGCCGGCCGCTGGCAGGTGGGTGACAAGGTCTGCGCCCTGCTGCCCGGTGGCGGCTATGCCGAATATGCCACCACGCATCAGGACCACGCCCTGCCCGTCCCCGAGGGCCTGACCATGATCGAGGCCGCCGCCCTGTGCGAGACCTTCTTCACCGTCTGGACCAACGTTTTCGAGCGCGGCCATTTGCAGGCGGGCGAGACCTTTCTGGTTCACGGCGGCACCTCCGGCATCGGCACCACGGCGATACAGCTTGCGCGGGCTTTCGGCGCGCGGGTGTTTGCCACGGCCGGCAGTGCGGAAAAATGCGCGAAATGCGTCGAGCTGGGGGCCGAGCGGGCGATCAACTACAAGGACGAGGATTTCGTCGAGGTGGTCAAATCCGCCACGGACGGGCGCGGTGTGGATTTGATCCTCGACATGGTCGGCGGTCCCTATATCGCCCGCAACATCCGTGCGCTGGCGCTGGACGGGCGGCTTGCGATGATTGCGTTCCTTGGCGGGCCGAAGGCGGAAATCAACTTCGCCCAGATCATGACCAAACGCCTGACCGTTACCGGTTCCACCCTGCGCCCGCGTTCGGTGCAGGACAAGGCGGTGATTGCCGAAGCCTTGCGCGCCAGAGTCTGGCCGCTGATCGAGGCCGGACGGATCGCGCCGGTGATGGACCGGACCTTTGCGCTGGAACAGGCCGCCGATGCCCACCGCCGGATCGAGAGCGCCGGGCATATCGGGAAGATCGTGCTGAC
>CAZDLV010000265.1:0-3026 GCA_964506345.1 uncultured Rhodobacterales bacterium
TTGACGGCGCGTCGCAAACCGCTGATATTTCGCGATATTCACGCTGGCGGTGCGGGGTTTATAGGTCACCGCCCTAGGGCGGTGACCTATAAACGGTCCTATTACAAGGTGACGCGCATGGCCCTTTCACCACGACTGGAACTGCGTCAGGTTCAACGCCTGTCGATGACGCCACAGTTGCGCCAGGCAATCGGTTTGTTGCAAATGACCACCGGCGACCTGGTGGCGTTGCTGGAAAAAGAAGCAGAAAAAAATCCGCTGCTGGAATTTGTTGCCCCGAAAGACCCCGCGCAAAGCAAAACTGCCGCAGCGCAGCGCACACCGGTTGGCGCAGCGACGCTTGCCGGCGGCGGGGATTTCACGCCGGAGGTGCCGGCGGAACATAACCTGCGCGATGATCTGACAACGCAGATATTGATGTCGGAACGTGACGAAGATGTCGCGGCGCTCGCCTGCCGTTTGATCGGCGAACTGGACGAAAACGGATTTTTGCGCACGCAGGATCTGGCGTTATCCGAAAATCTGGGCGTGCCGGTGACATTGCTGGAAAAAGCGGTCGCCGTGCTGCAATCTTGCGAACCGGTCGGGGTGGGCGCGCGCGACCTGACCGAGTGTTTGTCGATTCAACTGAGGGACTCAGGCGCATTCGATCCGGTGATGCAGGCGCTTGTCGGCAATCTCGACATGCTGGCAAACGGGAATTTCTCGGCGTTGGCCCGTCAACTGGGGATCGGGGTCGAACAACTGGACGCGGCAATCGCGCGCTTGCAGGCAACAAACCCGCGCCCCGTCGCGCAATACGACATGAATGTCATCCAGTCGGCGGTCCCCGACATCCTGGTATCGCGGAATCCGGCCGGTGGCTGGCGGGTCGAACTGAACACCGATGTTTTGCCCCGCATCCTGGTTAACGAAAGTTACGCCAGCGAGGTTTCGGATAAAAATTCCCGTGAATTCATTGCGGAATGCCGTCGCAATGCCCATTTTCTGGTTAGAGCCATGGATCGGCGCGCCAAGACAATCCTGCGGGTTGCAACGGTCGTCGTTCGCCATCAGAGCCGCTTTTTTGACGAAGGAGTTACCGGTTTGCGCCCGCTTAATCTTTCCGTTGTTGCGGATGAACTCGGCCTTCACAAAGCCACTGTCAGCCGGGTGACAAACGGTAAGTATCTGGAATGTCCGCGCGGGAATTTCGGGATGCGATTCTTTTTTCCGCAAGGCGTTTCCGGTGCAGCAGGCGCGCAAGACATGGCGGCGCCGATTGTCCGGGAACGCATTCGCCGGATTGTTGCCTCGGAAACAGGCAGAACCGTGTTTTCGGACCAGAGAATTGCGAAAATTTTATCAGATGAAGGCGTAGATATTGCGCGAAGGACCGTTGCGAAATATCGTATGAGTATGGGTATACCTTCCTCGAGTCAGCGACGGCGCAAGCGATCATGACAGGCTGCGACAGGTGCCTTGTTATTGGTTGAATTGTTTTACGTGCTATAGTTGACTCTGCTTCGGTCACACCCTAGGTTCCGCGCTTCGGCGGGGCCGGGAATTTTAACCCAGCGTTGGCTTCGGCCAACCAGTTTCGGGGAGAGATCATGAGAATCCAGATCAGTGGAAAACAAATCGATGTCGGCAATGCACTTAGCACCCACGTTGAAACGCAGCTCAAAGAAGCCGTCGGGAAATATTCGGTCGGTGAACGTCCTTTGGATGCAAATGTAACCTTTTCCAAGGATGGCCACGAATTTATCTGCGATATCTCGGTTTACCTGTCTACCGGTATGAACGCGCAGGCCAAGGGCCGCGCCGTGGAGGTGTATGACTCGTTCGAGACGGCCGTTACGCGGCTTGAAAAACAGTTGCGCCGCTATAAACGCCGCCTGAAAGACCATCACAAGAACCGCAAGGACCCGATCGAGTCGATTGGCGAGCCGTCGTATGTTCTGGCCCCGTCCGGCGATGTCGAGGCCGACGAGCCGGAAACATTGCAGCCCGTTGTGATTGCCGAAATGGAAACCAAGGTGCAGACCCTTTCGGTTGGCGAGGCGGTGATGCAGATGGAACTGGGCGGCACGAGCATGCTGGTTTTCCGCAATTCCACACACGGAGGAGTGAACGTTGTTCACATGCGTGAGGATGGAAATATCGGATGGATAGACCCACGTAATCTTAAATAGTCCCGAAGACGTCCCAACTTGAAGAGACCCGATATGGAACTTTCCAGAATCCTGTCGGCTGATGCTGTGGTTTCACAGTTGAAAGCCACCAGTAAGAAACGTCTGTTGCAGGAGATTGCGCAGGTAGCCGAGACCGTTTACGGCGTGCCCTCCCGTGCTGCGTTTGCGGCGATTCAGGATCGCGAGTTGCTTGGCCCCACCGGAACAGGTGCCGGTGTGGCCATTCCGCACGCACATTTGAACGGTCTTGACGGTATCAAGGCGGTGTTCATCCGTCTGGAAAAACCCGTTGATTATGAATCCATCGACAAACAGCCGGTTGATCTGGTGTTCGCGCTGTTTGCACCCGAGGGTGCCGGTGCCGATCACCTGAAGGCGCTGGCGCAGGTATCGCGCACGTTGCGGGACCCGTCGGTATGCGCCAAGCTGCGATCATCCGAGGATCCGAACGCCTTGTTCGCAATCCTGACAGATGGTCAAACGTCCAAGGCGGCCTGATAATCGCCAAAACCAAGGCGGATATAATCAATTCCATAGGCTTTGCGCGCCAGATTTTCGGTCTGGCGCGTATAAATTGCCTTCAGCGGAAATTCGTACTGCGGTAGAATTGGTCGCGCGAGGGCCGGTTCCGGCAGGTCGAGCCTCGACTCCAGATACCGGAACGCGGCATCCATTTGTCCTTCATGCAACACCTGCGATACAGGAACCGCCGTATTGAATCCCGTGATAAACGACGTTTGCGTCGCCCAAAGGCCGTCGGTCCTGATGCTGGTCTGGCCCTGAAGGTTCAACCGCAAAAACCGCAAAAAGCCGTGGAAAGCCGCGCGGTGCTGTTTTATCCCGAAATCTTCG
>CAZDLV010000266.1:0-2953 GCA_964506345.1 uncultured Rhodobacterales bacterium
CTCGTACACCAGCCTGAGGTAGCAGAGGAGATTCTCAAAGCCATGCTCCAGGGGCCCGCTTTCCGGTATACGAGGCGCGGCGCGGCGGCGAATACACCTACCACGGGCCGGGCCAGCGGGTCGCCTATGCCATGCTCGACCTGAACCGGCGCGAAAAAGACGTGCGCAAATACGTCTGGCGGCTGGAGGAATGGGTGATCCGCACCCTTGCCGAATTCAACGTCACCGGCGTGCGCCGCAAGGGGCGCGTCGGCGTCTGGGTCGTGCGCCCCGACCGCCCGCCCCTGCCCGACGGTTCCCCGGCCGAGGATAAAATCGCCGCCATCGGCGTGCGCATCCGCCGCTGGGTGACCTTTCACGGCATCTCGATCAACGTCGAACCCGACCTGTCGCATTTCGACGGCATCGTGCCGTGCGGCATCAAAAACTACGGCGTCACCAGTCTGGCCGACCTTGGCCTGACCGCAACAATGGACGACGTCGATCTGGCCCTAAAACGACAATTCCACGTCGTTTTCGGGTAATTTTCCGGTTGCGGCATTCACGACAGTTGATCTAGATCAAATCGCGCTTTACACCCGTCAGTGGGAGTTTGCGAATTCATAAGCGGATTCGTGCTAATTTTGGGACAGGTGTCAGGAGAATAATAATGGCAGATGCAGCCACGCACACCCACGACGAACACAAAAGACCGGGGTTTTTCACTCGCTGGTTCATGTCTACCAACCACAAGGACATCGGGATCCTCTATCTGTTCACTGCTGGCGGGCTTGGCCTCGTTTCGGTGATGATGACCGTCTATATGCGGTTGGAACTGATGTATCCGGGTGTTCAATACATGCTGACCCCCGAGGGCGCGCCCAACGGCCACCTCTGGAACGTCATGATTACCTACCACGGCATTCTCATGATGTTTTTCGTGGTCATCCCCGCCCTGTTCGGCGGTTTCGGCAACTATTTCATGCCGTTGATGATCGGCGCGCCGGACATGGCGTTCCCGCGTATGAACAACCTGTCCTACTGGATGTATGTCGCGGGGGCCTCGCTGGGGATCGCCTCGTTGCTGGCACCGGGCGGTGACGGGCAGTTCGGCTCGGGGGTCGGCTGGGTTCTGTATGCGCCCCTGTCCACAAGCGAGGGCGGGTATTCGATGGATCTCGCCATTTTCGCGGTGCATCTGTCGGGGGCGTCCTCGATCCTCGGGGCGATCAACATGATCACCACCTTCCTGAACATGCGCGCACCGGGCATGACGCTGCACAAAACGCCGCTGTTCGCCTGGTCGATCGTGGTGACCGCCTTTCTGATCCTGCTGTCGCTGCCGGTTCTGGCCGGTGCCATCACCATGCTGCTGACCGACCGCAACTTCGGCACCACGTTCTTTGACGCCTCGGCCGGCGGCGATCCGGTGCTGTATATGCACCTGCTGTGGTTCTTCGGCCACCCCGAGGTCTACATGATCATCGTGCCGGGTTTCGGCATCATCAGCCATGTGATTTCCACCTTCGCCAAGAAACCGATCTTCGGCTATCTGCCGATGGTATACGCCATGATCTCCATCGGGGTTCTGGGCTTCGTTGTCTGGGCGCACCATATGTATACGGTGGGGCTGTCCAGCACACAGCAAAGCTATTTCATGCTGGCCACCATGGTTATCGCCGTGCCGACCGGCGTGAAGATCTTCAGCTGGATCGCCACCCTCTGGGGCGGCTCGATCGAGTTCAAGACACCGATGATGTTCGCCCTCGGCTTCCTGTTCCTGTTCACCGTTGGCGGCGTGACCGGCATCGTGCTGTCGCAGGCCGCTGTGGACCGTGCCTATCATGACACCTACTACGTTGTGGCGCACTTCCACTATGTGATGAGCCTCGGCGCCGTCTTCGCGATCTTCGCCGGCATTTACTACTGGATCGGCAAGATGTCCGGTCGCCAGTATCCGGAATGGGCCGGGCAGCTGCACTTCTGGGTCATGTTCATCGGGGCGAATATCACGTTCTTCCCGCAGCATTTCCTCGGCCGTCAGGGCATGCCGCGCCGCTACATCGACTATCCGGAGCAGTTCGCGCTGTGGAACTTCGTTTCCTCGATCGGTGCCTTCATCACTTTCGCCTCCTTCCTGTTCTTCATCGGGGTTGTGTTCTACACGATCAAATGGGGCAAGAAAGTGAACGAGAACGCCTACTGGGGTCCGCACGCCGACACGCTGGAATGGACCGTGTCCAGCCCGCCGCCGGAGCATACGTTCGAGACGCTCCCGACGCCGGATATGTGGGACCACTCCAAGCACTAGCTTTGGCAATTACCGAAAAGGCCGGACATCGTTCCGGCCTTTTCCTTTACGGAACCGCCCATGACCGACAGCCCCCCCGACCGCAGCGATCCGCCGCTTTACGCCGTCACCCTCTGGCCGCACCGCTCGCTCGGGCGCACCGGCTTTCGCAACACCATGCTGCTGGTCATCACCGGCCTCACCGTTGCAATGATCCCGCTGGTCCTGACCACCCACAGCTGGAAAGTGCTGCCCTTCGGCATCGCCCCCGTCGCCCTGCTCTACCTGTTTTTCAAACGCAACTACCGCGACGGCCGCCTGACCGAGGAACTGACCCTCTGGCCCGACCTGATCACCGTCGTGCGCACCGAACCGGACGGCAGCCGCCGGCACTGGCACGCCAACCCCTACTGGACCAGCATCGCCCTGCGCGACCAACCGGTGGAAAACTACCTGACGCTGAAAGGCAACCGGCGGGAAATCGAACTCGGCGCCTTCCTGACCCCCGAGGAACGCGCAACCCTCAAGGCCGAGATCGAGGATGCCCTGCGGGCGCTTGATATCAACGCCTAGGGCGGATATGCCTTTGGTCTGACTTAATCAGGGGGGCGGATATGCTCTACAATTCGGCACAGGACTGGCAACAGGCCCCGCACAAACGCGTGGCCCTGTTCGGCATGTCGG
>CAZDLV010000267.1:0-2911 GCA_964506345.1 uncultured Rhodobacterales bacterium
GGCTGGTTTTGCCGGCGGTTGCACAAAGCGAATACAAAACCCTGCCGGTGACATTTGTCGGTGTCGATCCGGCCGCCGAGCTGAAGATTTCCTCGGTGCCGGAAAAAATCGTTGCCGGGCGGTATCTGGACGGGCCGCAGGACGACGGGATTGTTATCGGGAAAAACATGGCAAAACGCCTGAAAACGGATATCGGGCGGCGGATCATCCTGATGTCCACCGGCACCGACGGCTGGCTGGCCGAGCAGAGCTTCGACGTTGTCGGGATTTACGATGCCGACCAGCAGTTCGAGGATACCTATGTGTTTACCGGCCGCACGCTGGCACAGGGTTTCGTCGGGCTGGACACACAGATAACCGAGATGTCTTTCACCGTGCCGGATCCGGCCGCGCTTGACGGGGTGATCGCGCGCTTGCGGGCCGCCGCGCCGGATCTGGATGTGCGCCAATGGCGGGACCTGTCGCTGATACTGGCGGCAATGGACGCGACGATGGGCAGTGTCAATTATATCTGGATGGGGGTTATCATGATCCTGATCGGGATCGGCATCGTCAACACGCAATTGATGACGGTGTTCGAGCGCACCAGCGAGTTCGGCCTGTTGCAGGCGCTGGGGTTCCGCGCGCGCATGGTCCTGACGCTGGTCACGCTGGAATCCGCGATGCTGATCGGTCTGGGAGTCGTTCTGGGAATGCTTGCGGCGCTGGCCACCGTGGCCGGATTTTCCGGCGGTATTGACCTGAGCGCCTTTGCCAAGGGGCTGGAGGCATTCCAGTCCGGTGACACGCTATATATGAAAGTCGCGCCGATGGACTATGTGGTTTATCCGGCAATTATCTGGCTGCTCGGGGTTCTGGTTGCGTTGTGGCCCGCGTGGCGCGCCCAGAAAATCAGCCCGGTGGAGGCCATGCGCCATGCAACCTGAAGGAAATGAAACCATGAATGCGGCAGAAACTCCGGCAACAACCCCGATTGTGCGATGCGAAAATATCACCAAAACCTTCGGCAAGGGCGATCTGGCGGTTCATGCCTTGCGCGGGATCGACCTCGACATCCTGCCGGGGGATTTCGCCACGCTGGCGGGGCCGTCGGGGTCGGGGAAAACCACGTTTCTGAACATGATCGGGGCGCTGGACCATCCGACCTCGGGCGATGTGCTGATCGACGGGGAATCGTTGAAGGGGATGAGCAAGGCGGAACTGTCGAGCCTGCGTCTGAACAAGATCGGGTTTATCTTTCAGGCCTATAATCTGGTGCCGGTGCTGTCGGCGCGCGAAAACGTGGAATTCGTGTTGCGCCTGTTGCGGGTTCCGGCGGCCGAGCGGCGCGCACGCTCCGATGCGGCACTGGCCGAGGTCGGGCTGCAAGGGATGGAACATCGTCGCCCCTCGGCCCTGTCGGGCGGGCAGCAACAGCGCGTGGCGATTGCGCGGGCGCTGGTGGCGCGCCCCTCGATCGTGCTGGCGGACGAGCCGACGGCCAATCTGGATTCCACCACGACCGAAGACCTGATGACCCTGATGTATCGCCTGAACCGTGAATCCGGTGTAACCTTTCTGATCGGCACGCATGATCCGCGTGTCATGGAACATTCGAAACGACATATCGAGATGACCGATGGAAAAATTGACAGCGATATTCGCGGCTAGTCTGGCCGCAGCGGCATTTGCCACACCGGTGACGCTGGCGGCACAGCCGGTAAGCGGGCGGGTCGATATCGGCGCGGGGTTTGCACAGGCGGCACCGGACAGCCTCGACACGTTTCTGGGGTTTTCGCAGCGTCGGGGCCGTGACGCCAATCTGCGGCTGATGTGGCAGGGTGGCACCGGAAACTGGCGGCTCGATGTGCAAACGGTGCTGTCGTATACCGGCGGCGATACGGTGGCGTATAATGCCGCTTTGTCGGGGATGTTTGCGCCACCGCCACCCGCGACGTTTTTTGATCTGTCGGCAACGACGGCGACGGCCGGTTCGGTTGTCAGCCAGCGCATCGACCGGCTGTCGCTGGGCTATACCGGCGACAATTTTGTGTTCCGTATCGGGCGACAGGCGGTGACATGGGGCGGCGGCACGGTTTTCCGCCCCGGTGATATTCTGGCGCCCTTTGCACCCGACGCCGTCGATACCGCCTATAAACCGGGGGTGGACATGGTCTATGGGCAGTATCTGTTCGCCAACGGCGGCGACATGGAGGCGGTTTTTGTGCCGCGGCGTGCCAGTGCCGGCGGGGCATTCGACAGCACCGCCAGCACCTATGCCTTGCGGACCTCGGTATTGTTCGGCGATCTGGATGGCGCGGTTCTTTTGGCGCGCGACAGGGGCGACTATCTGCTGGATGTGGCGCTTGGCGGGCCGCTTGGTGACGGCGTCTGGAAACTGGATCTGGGGCAGTGGCAATTGCCGGACGGCACGACGCCAACGACATTTCTGGCCGGCTATTCCAATATCGGGTCGGTGGCCGGATATGATATCCCGTATTTTGTCGAATACTTCCACAACGGTTTCGGTGTGGCCCCCGGCGTTGCGCTGGATGCGCTGCCGGCCGGTCTGGCGCGGCATCTGGCGACGGGGCAGATATTTAACACCGGCCGTGATTTTCTGGCGCTT
Source organism: uncultured Rhodobacterales bacterium (assembly GCA_964506345.1). Lineage (GTDB taxonomy): Bacteria > Pseudomonadota > Alphaproteobacteria > Rhodobacterales > Rhodobacteraceae > NORP23. The sequence continues at coordinate 2,609 of CAZDLV010000267.1, forward strand.
GGCGGGCAGTTTTCCCTGACACCGGATGTCAGCGTGTCCACGGCCGCAATTGCCAGCCTGAATGATGCAAGTGCGTTGATGACGCTGCGGATCAACTGGTCGGTGACGGACAATGTCGACCTGGGGCTGGCGGCGACGAAATTTGCCGGCGCAGCGGGCAGCGAGTTCGGCGGGCGCGAGACGGCGGCCGGATCAGGCGTTTACCTGCGTCCGGCCGATAGTCTGTCGCTGCGCCTTACGGGGTATTTCTAGGGTCAGGACCCATTAATCCGGCACGCGCAGTTTGACGGATTTGTTCGCTGA
>CAZDLV010000268.1:0-2877 GCA_964506345.1 uncultured Rhodobacterales bacterium
CAGGTGACAATGGCGGGGATTGCCGTAAAAACAAAGACAACTGGTGCCGCTGAGATGCGCCAACCGACAGTCGCACGGCGTTGCATATAGAGCGCCGTGGCGTTTATAGTCCAAATAAACAAAGGGGTTGCTGTCGCACGCCGTCGCGCGGGCAAAGGCCGCAACGCGGACTCGAATGTGGGGCTAATTGTGGGACGGGGACGAAACAGACTGACGGCCATTCAGGTAAAGAACGCCGGCGACGGGCGGTTCTATGATGGCGGCGGGCTTATGCTGGTCCGCTCGGCTGGCACCGGTAAATGGGTGTGGAGGTATTCGTATCTCGGCCGCCGGCGGGACATGGGGCTGGGGTCGCAGACCGTCATCTCCCTGGCAGAAGCCCGCAAGATGCGCGACCGCTGGGCTGCTGTGTTGGCGAAGGGCGATGATCCGATCTCCGTCCGTGACGCTGAACGTGAAGCGGCCCGTCTCGAGATGGACCGGCAGGACCCGACATTCGAGCGCATGGCGCAGATCGTTTTCGAGACGAAGCGCGATTCATTACGGGGCGGTGGTGCACGCGGTCGATGGATGAGTCCTCTCTCGCTATACGTGATTCCGGCGCTGGGGCGGAAACGTATGAGCTCAATCCACCAATCCGATATCTATGCAGCACTGAAACCGATCTGGCGCGAAAAACACCCGACCGCGACCAAGGCGTTAAGCCGGACGAGGATCATCTTCGAGCAGGCCCGCCTGATGGGCGTGGACTGCGACCCGTTCACGGTCGAGGCCGCCAAGCATATGCTGGGGGTGGTCGACCACAAGGTCCGCCACCTCGAAGCGACACCGTGGCAGGAGGTGCCCGCACTATACGCCAAGCTGGCCGAGCCCAGCGCCGTCAACCTGTGCCTGCGCTGGTGCATCCTGACGCTTGTGCGCAGCCACGGCTGCCGCGGCGCACGATTCGAAGAAATCGAGGACGGGGTCTGGACAGTACCTGCGGCGCGCATCAAAGGACGCAGCGCGCATGTGCAGGATTTCCGTGTTCCGCTTTCCGAAGCAGCACAGGAGATCGTGGCCACGGCGGCCGAGATTTCAGACGACTACCTCTTTCCAGGCCTCACCCGCGGCCATATCTCGGATGTAGCGCTCGGCAAGGCCCTGAAGAGGGTCGGAGCCGCAGGCACTCTGCACGGGTTCAGAACGTCCTTTAGAACGTGGGTCCAGGACACAGATGCCTGCACGTTCGATGTTGCAGAAACAGTCCTCGGGCATCGGATCGGCGGCACGGTCGAGCGCAGCTATGCACGGTCGGACCTTCTGGAACGGCGGCGCTTGGTTATGGAGAAATGGGCCGGATTCGTGACGCGGCGGTCTGCCGACGTGGTGCGAATATCGGGATAACTGCCACTATCAGGTGCATTCCGGTTGAATGTGGTGTAGTTTTGCACTACATGCTGGGCATGAAAAGAATCACCTATAGAAAATCGGCCATCAGGACTCTTCGAAAAATGCCGAAAAATACGGCGAACCGGATTATGGCCAAGGTTGGTGAATATGCTGCCGATCCTGCATCGCAGGCCAATAATGTGAAAGCGCTGACCGGAACGGATGCTATCCGGTTGCGGGTTGGTAACTGGCGGGTGATCATGCACGACGGCGAGGTGTTGGATGTCCTGAAGATCGCCGCGCGTGGCAGTGTTTATTAGGAGGACTACGATATGAACGAAATGGTCACAATTTCAAAAGACGAATATCAGAGGTTGCTCTCCGCACGTGATGATCTCGAGGATATTACAGCAGCGCGGCGCGCTCTGGATACTGCCGAGGAATCGTTTCCGGTCGATGTGGTTGAGCGCCTTGTTGCCGGTGAAAGTCCGCTGTCTGTATTTCGGATGTACCGGAAATTGAGCCAGTCCGAGTTGTCACGGATTTCCGGCGTTAACCGTGTTCAGATTGTTGATATAGAGAAAGGCCGCAGCACCGGATCGGTTGAAACCCTGAAGCGGCTGGCTGCCGCCCTTGATCTGGACATCGACGATCTGGTGTGACCCACTCCCGTCACGACGCCTCGCGCCAGTCATCCACCGCCGGATTGTCGAGCTCCACTCCGGCAGGATCCGCGTCGACGACCGCAGCGCCGGGACTTTCCGGTCGCAGCGTGCGGATCTCCTGCACATTGTCGACCACCTGCCGCACAAGCTGCGGCGCGGCGTAACGGGCCTCGCGGCTGTATTTCAGCTCGCGCGCCCCGAAATAGAATGTCACGATGGCGCCGAGGATCCACCAGAGCTGATCCGGCACAAGCGCCAGCCCCTGCATCCGCTCACCGAACGACACGGGGTCGCGCATGGCATAGACGAACAGGCCGATGGTGCCATAGGCCAGCGCCGGGCGCGGCAGGCGGTTCAGGCCGTCGACCAGGCTGTTGAACCAGCCGCGGCGCTCACGGGCGGTAAATTCGGCCGAGAACTGCTGCTGCACTGCATTGGCGCGCTCGGCCGCCCGCCGGGCCGATGCTTCGGCATTGGGCCGGAACACCTCGACCGTCTCCTTGACCACGTTGCGGCCAGCGCCGGCACCAAACAACGATGCAATGAAATTGATCAACCCCATGCTGCCACCCTCTCTCTGTGCTGCTGCGCCGTCAGGTCGTATTTCGGCGAGATGAACTCCTCGGCCCGCACGATCCAGCCGCCCTTGCCACCATCGCGCCGACGCGCATATTTGCGCAGCGAGGGGCGACGGTCGCCCAGGCGGTAGTAGTAATTCCGCCGCGCGATGCCATAGGCATCAACCAGATAGTATCCGGCCTTCTCGTATGCCCGCGCCGCTGCGGCAGCCGTCTGCGGTCCGAGTGCACCGTCGACAGCCACCGGTTCGTCAAATCGCGCC
>CAZDLV010000269.1:0-2874 GCA_964506345.1 uncultured Rhodobacterales bacterium
AAACTGGAGCGCCTCTATCGTTGCGAATGGGGCGGGGATATCAAACGGGTGTATCAGGAATACAGCTACTGACCTTGTTGCCCCCCTTGCAACGGGGGGGCGACTCTGGCACCTTGCGGGTATGGTTTGTCTATTCTGGAACCCCCCATGCCCGATGCCATCACGCTTTCCGGCCTGAACAAAAGTTTCGGCAGCGTCCACGCCGTGCGCGACCTTGACCTGAGCGTCAAACAGGGACAGGCCTTTTGCCTGCTTGGCCCGAACGGCGCCGGAAAATCCACCGCTATCAACATGATGCTGGGCCTGTCCCGCCCCGATTCCGGCAAAATCGCCATTTTCGGCCACAAACCCGACAGCACCGCTGCGCGCCGGCTGACCGGCTACACGGCGCAAGACAGCGACTTCCCGCCCAACCTGCATGTGGGCGAGGTGCTGGAAATGGTGCGCGCCCACTATCGCGCGCCGCGCCACACGGCGGACCTGTTGCAACAATTCGGGCTGGACGATTTGAAAAACCGCTTCACCGGCGGCTTGTCCGGCGGACAACGGCGCAAACTGGGGCTGGCGCTGGCCTTTGCCGGCAACGGCAAACTGGTATTTCTGGACGAACCGACCAGCGGTCTGGACACCCGCGCCCGCAAGGCCTTCTGGGATTACGCCCGCGCCTTTCGCGATTCCGGCGGTACACTGTTGATCACCACCCACCACCTCGACGAAATCGAAACCATCGCAGACCGCATTTGCCTGATCAATCACGGCCGCATCCGGATCGAGGGCAGCGTAACCGACATCCGCGCCCGTCTGGGCCGGAAATTCGTGTATTTCAAGGCCGACACCTGCCCGCCATTGTCCCCCGTTACCGAAATGCACGAGGCCGACGGCCGCTTCGAAATCATGACCCCCGACGCCGACGCCCTGGTGCGCGCGCTGGTGGCAAGCGGCGCGGCCTTCAGCGATCTGGAAATCCGCGCGGCATCGCTGGAACAGGCGATCGAGGAACTCGCGGGCACTGAGGACCCGAAATGACACATCTGTACACCACGGTTATATCGCTGCGCCTGAAGGAACTGTTCCGTCTGCCGGCCTACTGGCTGCCGACGCTGGCGTTTCCGGCGCTGCTGTTTGCGATGTTCGGGGCAGGGGGCAGCGGCACACGGGCGAATTTCGCCATGGCGTCCTTTACCATCTATGCGGTGATCGGCGTGGCGTTTTTCCAGTTCGGCGTCTCGATTTCGCAGGACCGCGAAACCCACTGGGAACGCTACCGGCGCACCCTGCCGGGCGCGACCGGCCCGCAGGTGGCGGCACAACTGTTTGCGGCGCTGGTGTTTTCGGTGCTGTCTGCCGGTTTGGTGATCGCCGTCGGCTTTGCCTTGTCCGCGCCCGACCTCGGCGTGGCGGACCTGATAAAACTGATACTGGCGGCGATTGTGGTGTCGGTGCCCTTTACCATGCTTGGCGTGATGCTGGGTTACTGGACCACGGCGAAATCCTCGGTCGGGATTGCCAACATGCTGTATCTGCCGCTGGCCTATGTCGGCGGGCTGTGGATGCCGCCCGCCGCGTTGCCCGATATTATCGCCAAAATCTCGCCCTACACCCCCACGCGCCACGCCGGCGAGGTGGTCTGGGCCATCGCCGGCGGTCGCGCGGTGCCGGTCGAAAGCCTGCTGTGGCTGGCGGGATATGGCGTGGTGTTCGGCGCGATTGCCTACCTTGGCTACCGGCGCGACGAAAAAACCCGCTACGCCTGACGCTAGGCCAGCGGGTCCGGCCCGAAGCGGTTGTCGCCCGTGGTGCCCTTGCCGACAAACCACACCAGCAGAACAATCGTTCCTATCATCGGGATCAGGCCGATCAACACCCACCAGCCGGATTTGTCCAGATCATGCAAGCGACGGATTTCCACCGCCAGAACCGGTAAAAACACCGCCAGCGTAAAGATCGAACCGACCACGCCGCTTGAAAACGTAAACGACATATTACCGGTGAACATGGTGGCTGCCCCGAACACGGCTGTGTCGATCCAGTTGGCGACAAGACTGCCGACCAGCACGAACAGGACAAACCACCACAGTTCGGACCGTGACGCGCGCCCCGCCGCAATTATGTATTTGGAAAAGCAGGTTTTAATAGATTCAACAAAGCCCATGACGTCCCTCGTTTGCCAATATGGATAAACGCCGACGATGCGTCCGCCGGACCCACGGGTCAAGAAAATTCTGTGCCGCGCCCTACTTCTTGCCGATCTTCGGTTCGCTTCCGGCCAGCAGCCGCCGGATATTGGCATGATGGCGCACCCAGACCAGCACCGCCAGCACCACGCCCAGCCAGACGGCAAACGGCATCCCGAACAGATACAGCCAGACCGGCGTGCTGGCCGAACTTACCAGCGCCGACAGCGACGAAAACCGCAACACCAGCGCCACCACCAGCCATGTCAGACAGGCGGCCAGACCGGCCCAGAAATTCAGCGCCAGCATGATACCCAGAAAAACCGCCACGCCCTTGCCGCCCCTGAATTTCAGGTAAACCGGAAACAGATGCCCCAGAAACGCCCCCAGCGCCGCGACCTGCGCCGCATCCTCGCCAAACAGGGCGCGCGCCAGCAGCACCGCCACCGCACCCTTGCCCGCATCCAGCACCAGCGTCGCCAGCGCCGCCTTTTTCGAGCCGGTGCGCAATACATTGGTCGCCCCGATGTTGCCCGAACCGATCTCGCGCAAATTGCCCAGCCCCATGACCCGCGCGATCACCATGCCGAAAGGCACCGACCCCAGCAGATAGGCGGCCAGAAAAATCCCCAGCAGCCACGGCCACTGGTTTTCAAACGCGGGGTTGGCGCCCCAGAAACGCAAAAAATCAGGCAGCATA
>CAZDLV010000270.1:0-2872 GCA_964506345.1 uncultured Rhodobacterales bacterium
CCCGCCGAATGACGACAAGACCCAATCAGAAATTCTCCAGACAAATTTATCCATGTTGGTGACCTATACGTCCCAGATATCCTCGTCCTCGACCTCGCCAATCGCCATCCAGTCGGCCCGCATTCGCGCCACCTGCGTGTCGCCCCATGTGGTAAAAACAATTGCAAAGCCGGTTTCCGTTATGCTGTCGGCCATCAGATCCGCGCGGATATTCGCGCTGTTTGAAATATCCCACAGGGTAAACCCCAGATGAACAGTCGGCGGGGTCAGGAAACGGCCGGAAAACGGCACCTCTACACGCCTGTGCCGCTCGCCGGTGCCTTCCCACATCTCGCCGCCGCTGGCGAAATCCGAAAACAACCGGGCAGAACCGGAATCAATTCCGATCCGGTGCGCATTCAATTTCTTCATAATCAACTACTTTCCAAATATCGACAGTCTGGTGCAAACAGCACCGGCAATTCCACAACAATATCACAAAAAAGGCCCCGCCAAAATGGCAGGGCCTTCAATAATTCGCGTGTTTGCAGCTATCAGGCGCCGTGACGGATCAGCAGTTCCCGATGATCGGCCACCCGACGGGCGGCTTCGGCGTTTTCGTGGTCCGCAGCCTTTTCAAGCTCGGCTTCGGCTTTCGCCAGCAAGGCTTCCAGCTTGTCACGGGTTACCTCGGCCTTGACCAGTGCATCCTCGGCCAGCACTGTCGCGCCCTCGGGCGAGATCTCGGCGAAGCCGCCGGTGACAATATATTCGGTCACCTCTGCACCGCTGGTCACCCGCATCAGCCCCGGACGCAAGGTGGTCAGGAACGGCGCGTGGTTGGGCAGGGCGGTAAACTCGCCCTCCGACCCCGGGATCTCTACGCTTTCCACCTGTTGCGACGCAAGCTTGCGCTCGGGCGTGACCAGATCAAATTGCATCGTATCGGCCATTTTACCGGACCTTTCGCTTAGGCAGCTTCAGCGGCCAGTTTCTCGGCTTTGGCAATCACATCGTTGATGCCGCCAACCATATAGAAGGCTGCCTCGGGCAGGTGGTCGAATTCGCCGGCAACAACACGTTTGAACGAGTCAATCGTGTCTTCCAGCGGCACCTGAATGCCCGGGGAACCGGTGAACACCTCGGCCACATCGAACGGCTGCGACAGGAAACGCTGGATTTTACGGGCGCGCGAAACGGCCAGTTTGTCCTCTTCCGACAGCTCGTCCATGCCGAGAATGGCGATGATGTCCTGAAGCGATTTATAGCGCTGCAAAACTTCCTGCACATCACGGGCAACCTTGTAGTGTTCTTCACCAACCACCAGCGGGTCAAGGATACGCGACGTGGAACCCAGCGGGTCCACAGCCGGATAAATCCCCAGCTCGGAAATCGACCGGTCAAGAACGGTGGTCGCATCAAGGTGGGCAAACGATGTCGCCGGTGCCGGGTCGGTAAGGTCATCGGCCGGCACATAAATCGCCTGAACCGAGGTAATGGACCCGGCGCGTGTCGATGTAATGCGTTCTTGCATGGCACCCATGTCGGTTGCCAGTGTCGGCTGGTAACCCACAGCGGACGGGATACGACCCAGCAGCGCGGACACCTCGGAGCCGGCCTGGGTAAAGCGGAAGATGTTGTCAACAAAGAACAACACGTCGGTCCCGGACTGGTCGCGGAACTGCTCGGCCAGTGTCAGACCGGACAGGGCAACACGCATACGCGCACCCGGCGGCTCGTTCATCTGGCCGTAAACCAGCGCCACTTTGGAATCGACCAGATTGTCCGGAACGATAACGCCGGATTCGATCATCTCGTGATACAGGTCGTTCCCTTCGCGCGTGCGCTCGCCAACACCGGCGAACACGGAATAACCGGAATGCACCTTGGCGATGTTGTTGATCAATTCCATGATCAGAACGGTTTTGCCAACGCCGGCACCGCCGAACAGACCGATTTTACCACCCTTGGAATAGGGTGCCAGCAGGTCAACAACCTTGATGCCGGTGACCAGAATTTCGGATTCGGTGGTCTGTTCTTCGAACGCCGGCGCGTCACCGTGGATCGAACGGCGATCCTTGGTTTCGACCGGACCTTTTTCGTCAACCGGCTCGCCGATCACGTTCATGATGCGGCCCAGCGTAGCATCGCCAACCGGCACGGTGATCGTGTCGCCGGTGTCGGTGACTTTGCCACCGCGCACCAGACCCTCGGTCGCGTCCATAGCAATGGTCCGCACCGTGTTCTCGCCAAGGTGCTGTGCAACCTCGAGGATCAGCCGGTTGCCGTTGTTGTCTGTTTCCAGCGCGTTCAAAATCGCCGGGAGGTTGTCTTCGAACTGAACGTCGACGACCGCCCCGATGACCTGAGTGATTTTACCTACAGCTTGTGCCATATTTTTGTCTCCAGTTATCAGAGCGCTTCCGCGCCCGAAATAATCTCAATAAGTTCGTTGGTGATCGCAGCCTGACGGGACCGGTTGAACTGGATGGTCAGTTTGTCGATCATATCGCCGGCGTTACGGGTTGCGTTATCCATTGCGGACATCCGCGCGCCCTGCTCCGATGCACCATTTTCCAGCAGCGCCGTGAAAATCTGCGTCGCGATGGACCGCGGCAACAAATCGGCGAGAATGGAATTCTCGTCCGGCTCGTATTCGTAGTGGGTCGAACTGCCCGCATCCTCGTCGCTGTCGAAAACGGCGGGGATCAACTGCTGCGCTGTCGGAATCTGGTCCACCACGTTCCTGAACGTGTTGAAAAAGATCGTGCAGACATCGAACTCGCCAGCATCGAACCGCGTCAGAACATCCGAGGCAAGCGCATGCGCGTTGGCATACCCGATGGTCTTCACCTCGGTCATGTCCACATGGTCAATCATCAGATCGCCATAT
>CAZDLV010000271.1:0-2850 GCA_964506345.1 uncultured Rhodobacterales bacterium
CTATACCAAATCTTGCGTGCCTTGCCCGCCCGCATCCGTACCGCCATCGGCTCGCCGTAAGTGCCGTTTTTCAGCAGGCTGCTCAATAACATCGGAATACGGTTCTTTTTCGGGGCAACAGATGCCGCCGCCATCGAGTCCAGCATATCCTTGGCCGGATTTTCTGCCGGCACCGCCGCCTGTGCCTGCGTTTGCGGAACAAGTTCCAGCGACTGCTGCTGAACCGCCTTCAGCAGATCCGGCAGGCTGGTTTCGGCCGGCATACGGTCAAACACCCATACGGCCCATCCGGCGGCGCCGACCGGCGCGCTGGCCACCAACAGATCGCCAACCTTTCGCGCAGCCGGACGCTTTCCCGCCAGATCAGGCAAAACGGCGCGCACCTCGTCACCAAGGGGCGCGCCGTGCAAAACCTGCAAAGTGTTGTCGGGCCTCAACAGGCTGATAGAACCGGATTCGATCATTGTGCCGTCAACCCGACGCTAGTCTCAGTTCTCGATCTTCCCGAACTGGCTTTCATATGCCGCAATCGACTGCGTCAGAATCAACGCCAGACGTTTGGCGGCAAAGGGGCTCATCACCACACGTTTGGACAGCTTGACCTTGAGTTCCTTGTTGTCCTCGGCATTGCCGCGCCAGTTCTGATGCGTGCCGAACAGCAGGAAGAATTCTTCACGGTTCGCGGTCGCCGTGCCGATATTGGCGTAGATGCTTTCCATGTTGCTATCGTCCCAGTCAATCGAGACGCCATGCACAGCTTTATCTACATCAGGTTTATCAGACATTACATATTCCTTGTCAGTTCAGTATCAATTTGTTGCAACCGGCATCGGGGCCGACTGCAAGGTGTTCATCGCATCGTTGTACACTGCGGGTTCGTTGGCATCCAGCGATTCAAGCAGTTTGTCCAGCATTTTATTAAAGATTGTCATCTGCATCACATTCGCCGTTCCACCATTTTCGGCCAGGAACAAACGGAAGACCCGCAGCATGTCATCTTTGGCCAGCGCCGGATCGACATCCAGCATGATCAGCTCGGCCATGTGGCGCACGATCTCGTCGCTGGCGAAGAACTGCGTCGCAAGGCTAAGTTCCGCGAACGACATCTGCCCCGAGCGCGCAGCGAGGGTTTCATAGTCCCCCGTTCCGAACGGGCTGGCATCTGCCGAGCCGTCCCGCGAATGCAGAATCTGGGCCGTGCTTAGATACATACCGATGGAATTATCCACCTGTGCGTTCGACACAACATCCAGCGCTCCCGGCCCGGCGAAGTTCACCGTAATCAGTTCACGATGCACGTTCACGCTGTTAAATCCGTTCGCCAGGCGGGCGCCGAAAATACCGGCAAACCCGTCCGAGAAAATCGCGTCGGACGCCGTATCACCAAAGAACAGGTCCGGTCCAAGATTACCAACCATAACGTCCGGCCCTGCATCGCCTGACAACAGGTCGTAGCCACCGGTAATAAACGCATAGGTCGTCTCGATACGAATTTCCTCATGCAGTGTGTTTCCGGGCCGGATATCGCGCAGGAACCGGATAGAGTCGCCAAACAAGAAGTCCTGCCCGTCACCACCGTTCAGCACATCGTCACCGAAACCGCCCATCAGGAAGTCGTCACCGGCCCCGCCGTTCAACAGATCGTTAAACCCGAGGTCGGGGTTGAGGAAGTTAACAAAACTGATCCTGTCCATGGCCGACTGCCCCGGATAAGCCGCGCGCGGATCGGTAAGAGTAATCTCGGCGAGATCCCCGATAATCCAGTCATCGTTTTCACCACCGGTCACGGTATCGGCACCCATTTGTCCGACAAGAATGTTGTCGCCAAATGTCCCCGCCGCCGTAATGACATCGTCGCCACCGGCATCGATACGGGTAATTACCATCGTTGCGACATCGGTGATATTGCGGAATTCTATATCTCCCAGATCCCCCATGGCCACATCCTCGCCATTGCCGACGCTCATGTAATCCATGCCGAGGCCGCCAATAAGGATATCGTTGCCGTCACCGCTGAACATCTGGTCATCGCCACCGTAATCTCCGGTCAGCGACCGCAAGGTGTGCAGACCGCCGACACCGGTTTTCTGCATGACCGCGTTGTCACCGGCCAGAATATCGTATCCGGCATTGGTCGTCAGTATATCCGACCCCTGCCCGCCGAACACAACATCATGGCCAGCACCGGTCGTGATGACATCGTCGCCACCATTAAACGGATCAAGCGTTTTCATATACTCGTCGCCAAGTGCGCCGGATGTCCGTATCTCGCCGGAATCGCCGATAGCACGGTTGAACCCGTCACCAAGCGTTGCCGTATCGGCCCCGAGCCCCAGAATGGCCAGATCATCTCCGGCGCCCGAAGTTACCGTATCGTCGCCGTCACGCGCGCTGGCAATCGTTCGCATCACGGTCGGTGTAGCCTGGTTTTCGGCAATCACGATTTTGCCGCTATCACCAAGAACGGAATTATCGCCTTCACCCAACGAAATTGTATCGCCCAGATCCCCGCCGATAACGGTATCGCGGTTGGCTCCTGTGGTGATCACATCCGCACCGCTGTTGGTCGATGCCATGGTTTCCAGCGCTACGGTTTTCGCCGTGCCGCCGGTAGCAAAAACCGTACCGTCATCACCCAGAACATAATTAACGCCGTCGCCCATGTTTGCCGTATCACCGCCACCGCCAAGGATGGCAAAATCGATACCCGTGCCTGTGGTGACCGTATCCGCTCCGTCAGACGCGCTCTGCGTCGTAACCATCGACGAAGGACGCTGTGTCTCACCCTCATCCACCACCACCGTGCCGCTGTCCCCCAGGATAACCCCGAGGCCGTTGCCCGTCGCGATC
>CAZDLV010000272.1:0-2839 GCA_964506345.1 uncultured Rhodobacterales bacterium
GCATCGGCGACACGGGGAACGAAAATATGTATAGACATCGACGGGCGCACACAATGGTTTTCGGTTTGTGTATCTGCGGAATCCGACCCGCCTGTATATTTCGCGATCCCTGCCGATGACCTTGTGGCGGTAACAAACCGGCTCGATCAGGTCATGGACACACTTTCGACAACATTCGCGCATCTACCTGTCGGGCTGGCGGTATTCGGTGGAAATAATAAACTGGATATCTTCAACCCGTCTCTTGCACGGCTGCTTGGACTTGATCCGGCCTGGCTCGCGACGCGCCCGTCACTGTCGGCATTGCTCGAACGGTTACGAAACGCCGGACATTTGCCGGAAAAACGAAACTTTCTCGCATGGCGCAAGCTTCTGGAAAAAATGGAAGCCGCAGGTCCGGAACGCGGCTATTCCGATGTGTGGAACCTGACCGGAAACAAAGTGCTTCGCGTTACCGGCCGACCGCATTTCGGCGGTGCAGTGGCATTTTTGTTCGAGGATATATCGGACGAAATCACCGTAAAGCGCCAAAATACCTCGCTACTTGCCGTGCATCGGGCGCTTCTTGACCATATTTCGGACGCGGTAACCATTCTCGACGCCTCCGGAAATCCGACCTATGCCAACGCCGCGCTCGACAAACTGGCGCGCACCCTGACTCCGGCGGACGCAACCGAACCCGGGTTTTACACACTACTCGAAGGCCTTGCTGAATCGGGGTCGACGTTCCGCGCCTGCGTGCGGGCATTCATTTGCGGTGCGGCACCGCGAAAGTCCTGGTCGGCGTACTTGCCGCCGCCGGTCCATCGCGTCGCCCATGTCTCGGCACTGCCGGACGGATCTACCTGTATCGCTTTGTCCAAGCCCGCAGCGACGCAGGAAACATCCGGATTAGCCACGCTCCTCGATCTTGCCGGCGCGGTATTTTCAACCTTTGAAGAAAGTAGTGATATGCTTCAACCTCTGAACCTCGACGGCCTATCGGAATTTCTGGGCAGACGAAACATCACCCTGAACCTGTCGGGCTTCTCCGACCACAGCATCGGCCTTGCCGACCCCGTCGCTTCGCGACGAATTCTTTGGTATCTTGTGCTTGCTGCGTCGAATATCTGTCATTCCGGTGGGGAAATATCCCTGATATCGGACAACAGCATTCGGTCCGTCCGGATCGCCTGCCTGATCAGGGAAAAAGACATCGTGTCGGGATCCGGCGACCATTTGTCGTTCAGCTTGCTGCGCCAGCTGGTCGGTCAGGCTGGCGGCGGCGTAGACTGGGTATTCGACGAAACTGCGCGCCCGATGACAGTTTCATGCGTGCTGCCCGTTCGCGAGACCCCGACCCGACGCCAAACTATAGCCGGGAGTGCTTGATTGTTACGACAAAGTCCGGCCAACAGCGCGTTTCCAGCCCGCATATTTGCGCGCGCGCTCGTCATCGGAGAGACGTGGAACAAAGGTTTTATCCGGCTCCCATTTCTTCGCGAATCCGTTGATTCCGGGATAAAACCCGCTCTGCATCCCTGCTAGCCAGGCAACTCCCAAGGCGGTGGTTTCCAGAATTCCGGGCCTGTCTACGGGCGTATCCAGCACATCCGACAAAAACTGCATCGCCCAGTTATTCGCGCTCATCCCGCCATCAACGCGCAGCGTTGTCGTATCGCCACCGACCCAGTCGGCGCGCATCGCAGTCAACAGGTCGCGGGTTTGGTATCCAACGCTTTCCAAAGCCGCGCGTGCCAGTTCGTTGCGCCCGGAATTTCGCGAAAGACCATAAATCGCCGCTCGCGCTGCCGCGTCCCAATAAGGTGCGCCAAGGCCGGTAAAGGCCGGCACCAGATATACATCCTGTTTCGGGTCGGATTTTTCAGCCATTCCCTGCGTCTCGGACGCATGTTGCAGAATCCCCAATCCGTCGCGCAACCACTGAACAGTCGCGCCCGCCATGAAAATAGATCCCTCCAGCGCGTAGGTCGTTTTCCCGTCAAGCCGGTAGGCAATCGTCCCGAGCATCCGGTTTTGCGACACGACAAGGTCCGCACCCGTGTTCAGCAAGGCAAAACAACCGGTACCGTAAGTCGATTTAATCATTCCGGGCGAAAAACAGGCCTGACCGACGGTGGCCGCCTGCTGGTCGCCGGCAATACCGCAAACCGGAATTTCCGCCCCCAGGATCGAGGCGCTCGCCGTCCCGAAGGCGGCGGCACAATCTTTCACCTCGGGCAGGATTTGTCCGGGTATCTGCAACCGGTGACAAATATCCGCATCCCAAACCCCGCGCCGGATGTCGAAAAGCATGGTGCGCGCCGCGTTTGTCGCATCCGTGGCGTGAACCTTGCCGCCTGTAAGACGCCATAACAGGAAACTGTCGATGGTGCCGAACAGAATATCACCGTTACGCGCGCGCGCCCGTGCGCCATCAACATGGTCGAGTATCCACTTGACCTTGGTGCCGGAAAAATACGGGTCCAGCAACAGGCCGGTTTTTTCACGGATCGAATCCTCGAACCCTTCGCCTTTCAGCCGCACACATTCGTCGGCTGTTCGCCGGTCTTGCCAGACAATCGCGTTATAGATGGCCTTGCCGGTTTCACGATCCCACAGAACCGTGGTTTCGCGCTGGTTGGTGATCCCGATGGCGACGACGTCCGTGGGCGCTACCCCGGCCCGTTCCAGAACCTCGCGGCAGGTTTTTACCACGCTGTTCCAGATATCCTCGGGATCGTGTTCCACCCATCCCCCGGACGGATAGTGTTGACGGATTTCCTGCTGCGCCACCCCCGCAACCTGCATATCCGGATCAAAAAGTATGGCGCGGCTGGAGGTCGTGCCCTGATCAATG
>CAZDLV010000273.1:0-2757 GCA_964506345.1 uncultured Rhodobacterales bacterium
CGCCAAAACGGTGCTGTTTGCGCAGCCGCCGCTTTTTTTGTGCGCAAATCAGCGGAAAATCACTCTCCGTAAGGCGTCCAGACGTTCTTGACCTCGCTCGCCTGACGCAGGAACTCCCGCCCCTCGCCCTGCGCACGGTCATACCAGTCGCGCGCCAGACCGTTCGCCACCCATGTGCGTTTCAGGTTGGCGGCCGAGGCCGCCTCCACCAGCCGCGCCCCCTCGGCGGAACCGAAATGCCAGACCGCATCGACCTCGTAATGCTCCGCCAGCACGCGGCCCAGATCGTCCGGCGGGCCGGTCACGATATTCACCACACCGCCCGGCACGTCCGAGGTATCCAGCACCTGATAGAAATCCGTCGCGCTCAGCGGATGCGCCGCACTCGGCACCACCACGCAGCGGTTGCCTGTCGCCATCGCCGGCGCAACCAGCGAAACCAGCCCCAGCAGCGGCGCCTCCTCGGGGCAGAGGATACCCATCACCCCGACCGGCTCGTTCAGCGCCATGGCCACACCGCGCATCGGCACGTTATGCACCGCGCCGTCGAATTTGTCGGCCCAGGCGCCATAGGTGAACAGACGGCTGATCGCCGCCTCGACCTCGGCCATCGCCTTGCCTTTGTTCGCGCCGGTCTGCTGCGATATCCGCGCCGCGAATTCCTCGGCCCGCGCGCTTAAATTCTCGGCTACATAATAGATCACCTGCGCGCGGTTATGCCCCGAGGCCGCGGACCAGCCGGTGGCCTTCGCCGCCGCCTCCACCGCGTTGCGGATATCCTTGCGGCTGCCCGCACCCACATGGGCAATCAACGCGCCTTTGGGCGTCAGAACCGGCGTGGCATAGCCGCTGTCGGGGCGCGCCTGCTTGCCGCCGATATACATCTTCGCGGTGCGGTCCACGGGGGCCTGCAACACCTCGCCCGACGGTATCGGGTGTTTACTAACAAAAGGTTTCAGCGATTTCGCATAGGACGGTTTGACATATTCGAACAGCCCCTCGCGCCCGCCCTCGCGCCCGAATCCGCTCTCGCGCACACCGCCGAAACCGGCTGCCGCGTCGAACTGGTTGGTGCAGTTGATCCACACCACCCCCGCCCTGATTTTCGGTGCCACCTCATAGGCAAGATTGATATTTTCGGACCAGACCGAAGCCGCCAACCCGTATTTCGTGTTGTTTGCCAATGCGATAGCCTCGGCCGGTGTGCGGAAGGTCGTCTGCACCAGAACGGGACCGAAGATTTCCTCCTGCATCACCGTGGCGCTCGTCTCCACATCCGCCAGCACGGTCGGCGCATAGAAACAGCCGTTCGGCATGGCGGTTTCCGGCTGGATCAGCCGCGCGCCCCCGGCCACGCCTTTGGCGACCATGGCGGCGATGGAATCGCGCTGGCTTTCATCGACAATCGCGCCGATGTCGATACATTTGTCCAGCGGGTTGCCGACGCGCAGCTTCGCCATGCGGGCCTCCAGCTTTGTCAGAAAGCTCTCCGCAATCGGCTCGTGCAGCAGCAGGCGCGAACCGGCGCAACAGACCTGCCCCTGATTGAACCAGATCGCATCGACCACGCCTTCGATGGCGCTGTCGATATCGGCGTCGTCGAAAACGATGAACGGCGACTTGCCGCCCAGTTCCAGCGTCAGCTTCTTGCCCGATCCGGCCGTGGCCTCGCGGATGATCCGCCCGACCTCGGTGGAACCGGTAAAGGCCACCTTGTCCACCCCCGCATGGGTCGAGACCGCCGCCCCCGTGCGCCCGTCGCCGGTAACGATATTGACCACCCCGTCGGGCACGCCCGCCTCGACACAGATTTCCGCGAACAGCAACGCCGTCAGGCTGGTGAATTCCGCCGGTTTCAGCACCACGGTATTGCCCATGGCCAGCGCCGGCGCGACCTTCCACGCCAGCATCAGCATCGGAAAATTCCACGGGATGATCTGGCCGGTGACGCCCAGCGCCTCATAGCCCGCCATCTCGCTTTCCATCAACTGCGCCCATCCGGCGTGGTGATAGAAATGCCGGATCACCAGCGGGATATCGACGTCGCGGCTCTCGCGGATCGGCTTGCCGTTGTCCAGCGTTTCCAGCACCGCAAACAGCCGCGCGTGTTTGTTGACCAGCCGCGCGATGGCATAAAGCACCCTGGCCCGCCCGTGTCCGCCCAGCTTCGCCCAGCCCGCCTGCGCCTTGCGCGCCGCCACCACCGCCGCATCCACATCCGCGGCCGAGCCTTGCGCCACCATGGCCAGCGTCTCGCCATCGGCCGGATTGCGGGTGCCGAAATGTTCCGCCCCCCCGACGAATTTCC
Organism: uncultured Rhodobacterales bacterium; assembly: GCA_964506345.1. Taxonomy (GTDB): domain Bacteria; phylum Pseudomonadota; class Alphaproteobacteria; order Rhodobacterales; family Rhodobacteraceae; genus NORP23. The sequence continues at coordinate 2,309 of CAZDLV010000273.1, forward strand.
CGCCGATGAAATGGCCGAATGTGCCGCCGTGGCTTTCAATCCACTTGCGGGCCTCTGCGTCGCTTTCGGGTGCCGGTCCGTATTCCATGGTTTCAAAAATCTCTTTCACAGTCATAGCTTATCCCATCGCGTGGCGGAAGCTGGCCGAATAGCGACCGGTTACATGGTGTTCAAGCTGCCGCTCGATATCGCCCAGCAGGGACGAGGCGCCGAAACGGAACAGTTCGGGGGAAAGCCAGCCGTCCCCCAGTTCCTCTTTCACCAGCATCAGGTAGTTCAGCGCGTCCTTGGCCTTGCTGACCCCGCCCGCCGGTTTATAGCCGATCCGGTAACCGGTGCGTTCGCCGTATTCCCGCAGCGCCCGGATCATGGTCAGGCTGACCGGCAGCGTCGCGTTCACCGCCTCCTTGCCGGTGGAGGTCTTGATGAAATCCGCCCCCGCCATCATG
>CAZDLV010000274.1:0-2748 GCA_964506345.1 uncultured Rhodobacterales bacterium
CCACACTGTTTATACGTCGTGCCGTCCTGCAGGAAATCGGCGGATGGGACGCCCACAACGTCACCGAGGACGCCGATCTCGGCATGCGTCTCGCCCGTTTCGGCTATCGCACCGAAATCGTGCAAACCACCACATGGGAAGAATCAAGCCACCGCCCGCTCGGCTGGATCCGCCAGCGGTCGCGCTGGCTCAAGGGGTTCGCTATGACGTGGGCGTCACACATGCGCCACCCGCGCCGGCTTTACCGCGATCTCGGTCCGGCCGGCTTTTGCGGGTTTCACGTCCTGATGCTGTCCGGCCCGACCGGTTTTTTCGCCGCGCCGCTGTTCTGGGTGCTGTGGGCAGGCTTTTTCGGCCTGCCGCTGATCCGGCCCGCCAGCATCTTTCCGCCGCTCTGGGGGGCTTTCATCGCTGCCATGATCATCGGCCAACTGACATTCCTTGCCGGCGCCATAACCGCCACGGCGGCAAAACCGCGCCGTTTTCTGCTGCCGTCAATCCTGCTGCTGCCGCTATACTGGCCACTTGGCGCGCTTGCCGCCTACAAGGCGGCTGCCGAACTGGTGTTTGCCCCGTTCTACTGGGACAAAACCCCCCACGGAGGCGATCACCCGAACGAGAACGCCGCCTGCCCCAGCCCCGACATCGCCACCGCAATCACCGCGCCCGGTTGCAGCACGAACGGCGGATAATGCGTGCCGCACAAAATCACGTCACCGGCCTTCAACCCGCCCCCCTGTGCCACCAGATGGTTGGCCACAAACGCCACCGCCGCCGCCGGCACCTGCGGCGCCGCATCGACACCGCGAAACAGTTCGTCGCCGTTCAACGTCAACACCGTCTCGATACCGTCCGGCAATTCCGCCTGCCCGTCACCGGCAACCAGCCCGCAATTGAAAACATTGTTCGCCACAATCCCGGGCGCATGGCCTAACGCCACCTCGCCGGTGTTGCGCCGGTCCATGATCTCGAATCCGGCCAGATACCGGGCGATACTGCCACCGATACTTTCCGCCGTCTGCCCGCCCTGCGTAACATCCGCGCCCATCACCGCCAGTATTTCCGGCTCCACCACCAACTGCGCGAAACCGTCCGCCGCCAGATGCGTCCCGCTTGCCCGCATGTGATCGGCAAAAACATGCCCGACCGCTGGCGTATAGGCCTGCGGCGCGTTCCAGGCAATCTTGTAACCGCCAACCCCGCCGAAACGCGGTGCAAGACGCGCAACCACCGCCTGCTGCACCGCATAGGCGGCGTCCATATCGGGAATTTCCACACCCGAATCCGTCATCGGTGCCTTGTCCAGAACCGCCCGCACAATACGTTCCACAATCATCCTATACCTCGCCTGCATCGTTTTTCAGCCGTGTCTGGAACGCCATCGAAATATGTTCCTTCAACGCCGCTTCTGCCGCCGCGCCGTCGCGCGCCTCGATCGCCGCGACAATCGCCGCATGTTCCTCCAGCGCCGCCACATCGCGCCCCTCGGCGGCAAACGTCGTCGTCGCCAGCAAGGCCATCGTGCGATGAACCATTTCAAGCTGCTGGATCAGGTACCGGTTGTGGCTGGCCAGATGCAATTGCCGGTGAAACCGCCGGTTGGCCCGCGACAACCGCTGCGGCTGGCCCAGTATTTTCGTATCCTGCGCAACCATTTCGCGCAACACGCGCACCTCCTCCGGCGCGGCATGTTGCGCCGCCAGACGCGCCGCCAGCCCCTCCAGCTCGGCGCGCACCACATACAGCTCCCCCAACTGGTCGTGATCCAGCGACGACACCACCATCGAGCGCCCGTCGCGCACCAGCACCGACTGGGTCTCCAGCCGCTGCAACGCCTCGCGTACCGGCGTGCGCGACACACCGAACCGCTCCGCCAGCTCCGACTCCACCAGCCGGTCGCCGGGCAAATACTGGCCCTCGTCTATCGCTTCAAGCACCAGCGAGTAGGCATCTTTGTGGCCCTGTTGCACATCCGCCATGACACGGTTTCCCTTCGCTTTTCCCCGCAGGCTACTCCCGAAAACCGCAAAGGTCTACGCCAGAATTCCGGATTTCACCCCGCCATTGCCCGCCGCACGAAACCCGTCTATCACAAGGTATGACAAAGACCGCTTTCCAGACCATTTCGACATGGGTTTTCGACCTCGACAATACGCTGTATCCGCCCGACGTGCGGCTGTTCGACCAGATCGAAAAACTGATGGTAAACTTCATCACCCGCGAAATCGGCATCAGCGAATCCGCCGCCCATATTTTGCGCGACGACTACTGGCGCCGCCACGGCACCACGCTGGCCGGTCTGATGGCCGAACACGACGTCAACCCCGAGGCTTTCCTGATCGAGGTCCACGCCCTCGACCTGTCGGTCGTCCCGCCGGCACCGGATCTGCGCGCCGCCATTGCGGCCCTGCCGGGACGCAAGATCATCTACACCAACGGTTCGCGCGCCCACGGCGAAAAAGTCAGCGCCGCGCGCGGACTGGCGGGCATTTTCGATGCCGTCTACGGCGTCGAGGACGCAAACTACATCCCCAAACCCGCGGCGGCGGCCTTTGCGCGGGTGTTCGACACCGACGGGTTCGACCCGGCCAGCGCCGCCATGTTCGAGGACGACCCGCGCAACCTTGCCGTCCCCTTCGATCTGGGCATGCAAACGGTTCTGGTCGGCCCGCCCCGCCCGGCGCCGCATATCCACCACGCCACGAACGACCTGACAGGATTTCTGCGTGCCTTGCAAAACTGACGCCT
>CAZDLV010000275.1:0-2735 GCA_964506345.1 uncultured Rhodobacterales bacterium
GCCTGCCTGGGCGGGCGCGAATGCGCCTGCCGGGGGGCAGGCAGGCGCAGCCCGGGCCGCAAGCGCCCCGGGCATCGGCCCTTGCCAACACCCGCCGATTGCAATCACTCCGGTATTCCCGCAGGGTGCGGCATGGCCAAACGAAACCTGTGGAGCAGAGAGGACATCCAGCGCGCGCTTGTGCTGTACCTCGGCACGCCGTTCGGTCAAATCCATTCCGGCAACCCGAAAATCATCCAGCTTGCACGCCAGATCGGACGCACTCCCGGCGCCGTTTCCCTGAAAATGTGCAACCTCGCCGGAATCGACGAAAGTCTGGATCGCAAGGGCATGGCCAATTCCAGTGCGCTGGACAAACAGGTCTGGCAGGAATTTCTTGCCAATCCCGAACACATCCTCGCGGTCGCGGAAACGCTGCACGGCGATCTGCAATATACGCAAACGCCGACACCCGAGGCGCACGGTTTTGGCGAAGGCACAGACCGCATTGCGCAAACCACGCAGCGGCGCGGGCAGGACCTGTTCCGCCGGATGGTCCTTACATCCTACAATTCGCGATGCGCCCTGACCGATATCGACGACCCCCGCCTACTGGTCGCCAGCCATATTATCGGCTGGGCAGAGCGCGCCAAAACCCGGCTGAACCCGCACAACGGCATCTGCCTGAACGCATTGCACGACCGCGCCTTTGACAAGCACCTGATCAGTTTCGGCGAGAACTACGAACTGCTGGTCGCGGACAACCTGCCCCGTAAGGCCGCCGAAGCATTGAATCGTGTGAAGTATCGGAAATTGCACATGCCGGAGCGGTTTTTACCCTCGCAGGATTTCCTCGAATCCCATCGGCAGCAGTTTTACGCCCGGTCGGGATAGCCGCTACCCTACGCCTCCAGCATCCGGCGCAGCAGTTCCACGTCCTCGGCGATCTGGCTGTCGGTCATTTTCAGTTCCTCGACCTTTTTCACCGCGTGGATCACCGTTGTGTGGTCGCGGCCGCCGAAACGCCGGCCGATGTCCGGCAGGCTTTTGGAGGTCAGCGTCTTGGACAGGAACATCGCCACCTGTCGCGGGCGGGCGATGGCGCGGGCGCGGCGGGGCGACAGCAGGTCGGACATGCGCAGATTGTAATGGTCCGCCACCTTGCGCATGATCTCCTCGACCGTGACCTTGCGTTCGGAAACGCGCAGGATGTCGGCCAGACATTCCTGTGTCATGTCCAGCGTGATCTCGCGCCCGACCAGCGAGGCAAAGGCGAACAGGCGGGTCAGCGCGCCCTCCAGCACCCGCACGTTCGACGAAATCCGGTGGGCCAGAAACTCCAGCACGCCGGCGTCGATCTGCACGTCGGGCATGGTTTTCAACTGCGCCTCGGCCTTGGAATGCAGGATCCCCAGCCGCAATTCGTAATCCGTCGGGTGCAGGTCCACCACCAGCCCCCATTGCAGGCGCGAACAGATGCGTTCCTCCAGCCCTTCGATCTCGCCGGGGGCGCGGTCGCCGGAAATCACGATCTGCTTGCCCTGGTCGACCAGCGCGTTGAACGTGTGGAAAAACTCGTCCTGTGTCGAGTTCTTGCCGGCGATAAACTGCACGTCGTCCACCATCAGCACATCGACCGAGCGGAACTGCTCCTTGAAACCGTGCATGTCCTTGAACCGCAGGGCCTGCACGAAACGATACATGAACTGTTCCGCCGACAGATACAGCACCCGCGCGTCGGGGCGGTTGGCCTGTATTTCCCAGGCAATCGCGTGCATCAGATGGGTTTTGCCAAGGCCGACACCGCCATAGAGGAACAGCGGGTTGAACGTCACCTCGCCCCCCTCGGCGACACGGCGCGCGGCGGCGTGGGCCAGCTCGTTCGGCTTGCCGACCACGAAACGGTCAAAGGTGAAGCGGGTGTCGAGCGGGCTGCCGGGCAGGTCCGGGGCCGGCGCGGGTTTGGCCACGGAACCGGCGCTGCGCACGGGCTGGTTGCTGGCGGTCACGGTGCGGAAATCGATCCGCTCGACGTCGTGATCCTCGGCTTGCAACTGCGCCAGAATTTCCTCGCCGTAATTGCGGGCAACCCAGTTTCCGATAAAACTGGTCGGCACGGAAAACCGCGCAATGCGGCCTTCGATTTCGATCAGCTCAAGCGGGTCAATCCAGCTTTTGAACGCATCCTTGCCCAGCGATGTCCGCAGTTCCGAGCGTATCCGACCCCAGCTATTCTTTTCCATACCGTCCCGTTTCTTATCATTATTCGCAATCCGGAAATCCGGCCCGCGTAAATTCTATGCTTGCGACCAAGGCAGGCCGCGCACTTTCCAGCCATTCAATGTGCCGCGATGTTTGTCGCCGTCCGGATCCCCTTCGAATCCTTCGGCAACGTTAATACAGGCAATAGCGCGTCCGGTTCCGGCCAGCTTTTCAGTCAGACAGCGCGCCGCGTTCAACGAACGGCGCCCGGAACGGCAGATAAAATATACCGTTTTTACGTTTTCGCCGATTTGCGACAATACCTCGTCGGCGAAATATGTGTTTCTGGTCATTTCGGGAAATTCCATCCACTCGACCTTCAACACTTCCTTGCCGAGGGCATCCAGCACCGGCGCGCCGACATAGTCCCATTCGGCAATGGTGCGCACGTCTACCAGAACGCTCGTCGGGTCGGAGTCGAGTCCGGCCCATGCCTCCAACGGAGTCACTTCGGCAATATCCAATTTTATAGCTCCAGACAAAAACAACACCCC
>CAZDLV010000276.1:0-2720 GCA_964506345.1 uncultured Rhodobacterales bacterium
CGCCGGCCGCGGTGGCTGCCGCGCCGGTCGCGGTCACGGTTCCCGACGATCCCGAACTGCCCGAAGGCACGACCTTCAAATCCATGACCGTGCGCGAGGCGCTGCGCGAGGCCATGTCCGAGGAAATGCGGGCCAGCGACGATGTGTTCCTGATGGGCGAGGAAGTGGCGCAGTATCAGGGCGCCTACAAGATCAGTCAGGGGATGCTGGACGAATTCGGCGAACGGCGGGTGATCGACACGCCGATCACCGAACACGGGTTTACCGGTCTGGCCGTCGGTGCGGCCTTTGCCGGTTTGCGTCCGGTTGTCGAGTTCATGACCTTCAACTTCGCCTTGCAGGCCATTGACCACATTATCAATTCCGCCGCCAAGACATTGTATATGTCCGGCGGGCAGATGAACTGCCCCATCGTGTTTCGCGGCGCCAACGGCGCGGCGGCAAGGGTGGCGGCGCAGCACAGCCACGACTTCGCGGCCATGTATGCGCAGGTGCCCGGGTTGAAGGTGGTGATGCCCTATTCGGCGGCGGATGCCAAAGGGTTGCTCAAATCGGCCATTCGCGACCCCAATCCGGTGGTGTTCCTTGAAAACGAGATCCTCTATGGCCGTTCCTTCGATGTGCCGGAGATCGAGGATTTCACCGTGCCCATCGGCAAGGCGAAAATCTGGCGCGAGGGCAGCGATGTGACCATCGTGTCCTTCGGCATCGGTATGCAATACGCGCTGGAGGCCGCCGACCGGCTGGCCGGAGAGGGTATTTCCGCCGAGGTGGTGGACCTGCGCTCCCTGCGTCCGATGGATACGGAAACGGTGATCAGGTCGGTGCAGAAAACCAATCGCTGCGTGACGGTCGAGGAAGGCTTCCCTGTCGGGTCCATCGGCAACCATATCTCGGCGGTGCTGATGGAACAGGCGTTCGATTATCTGGACGCGCCGGTAATCAACTGCACGGGTAAGGATGTGCCGATGCCCTATGCGGCGAACCTCGAAAAACTGGCGCTGGTGACCACCGACGAAGTGGTCGCCGCCGTCAAATCCGTCACCTATCGTTAAGGAGAGCAGAAGATGCCTATCAATATCATGATGCCCGCGCTGTCCCCGACGATGGAGGAAGGGACGCTGGCGAAATGGCTGGTCAAGGAGGGGGACGCGGTGTCCTCGGGCGATATTCTGGCCGAGATCGAGACCGACAAGGCGACGATGGAGTTCGAGGCGGTGGACGAAGGGGTGATCGGCAAGATCGTCGTGCCCGAAGGCACCGAAGGCGTGAAGGTCAACGCGGTGATTGCCGTGCTGCTGGAGGACGGCGAGAGCGTCGGTGACATCGGCGATACCCCTGCTGCCCCCGTGGCGACCCCTGCGGCTGTTGAAGAACCGCCGGCAGCTGTTGCGGCGCCCCCCGCCCCCGCTGCACCCAAGGCAGCATCGGGCAATCGTGTGTTTGCCTCGCCGCTGGCGCGTCGCATCGCGGCGGAAAAGGGGATCGATCTGGCGACCGTCAAGGGTTCCGGCCCGCACGGGCGGATCGTCAAGGCGGATGTGGAGGGAGCAACGAGCGCGCCGAAAACCGCGCCAGCCCCGAGCGTGGCGCCGGTTATGGCGCAATCCGCGGATTCCGATACGGTCAAGGCCATGTATGCGGGTCGCGAATACGAAGAAGTTACCCTCGACGGGATGCGCAAGATCATTGCCGCGCGCCTGACCGAGGCCAAACAGACCGTGCCGCATTTCTATCTGCGCCGCGATATCCTGCTGGACGAATTGCTGGCCTTCCGCGCGACGCTGAACAAACAGCTTGAAGGCAAGGGCGTGAAGCTGTCGGTCAATGATTTCATCATCAAGGCCAGTGCGCTGGCGCTACAGGATGTGCCCGATTGCAACGCGGTCTGGGCCGGTGACCGGATTCTGAAGCTGGAACCCTCGGACGTGGCCGTGGCCGTGGCGATCGAGGGCGGGTTGTTCACGCCGGTTCTGAAAGATGCCGAAACGAAAACCCTGTCGACGCTTTCGGCCGAGATGAAGGATCTGGCGGCGCGTGCCCGTGACCGCAAACTGATGCCGCAGGAATACCAGGGCGGCAGCTTTGCCATTTCCAACCTCGGGATGATGGGGATCGACAATTTCGATGCGGTGATCAACCCGCCGCAGGCCTCGATTCTGGCTGTGGGGGCCGGTGTGAAGAAACCGGTCGTGAACAGCGAGGGGCAACTGGATGTGGCGACGGTGATGTCTGTCACCCTGTCCGTTGATCACCGCGTCATCGACGGGGCGCTCGGGGCGACCTTCCTTGCCGCTATCAAGGGCTATCTGGAAAACCCGATGACCATGCTGGTGTAACCGGTCACTATCGGGGGGATCAGTTCCCCCCGAGAATATTCGCAATGCCACCGGCGGCGCTGCCCGATGCACGACCAACCCCCGCGCCGACACTGCTGCCGCTGCTGATCCAGGCGTCAATCTGGCCGCGCGCCGAACTGAAACTGTTTGAAAACCCGTGGGTCATTCCGGAAAAAGCCCGCTCGACCGACGCAGGAACACCGGGACCGCCGGACAATGAAATATTCGCGGTAGGGACCGCCCCCATCCAGCCGGTAAACCCGAGGACAGGCGAAACAATAGCCGCAATGGCAAGGAAGCTGATAAGATCGGAAGAGCACACGTCGGAACTCCAGTCACCTGAAGCGAACTCGTATGCCGTCTTCTGCTTGAAAAAAAAAA
>CAZDLV010000277.1:0-2713 GCA_964506345.1 uncultured Rhodobacterales bacterium
CCCGCGCACGGCATAACGCATGGCCGGCGTGCCTTCGGCCCCGCCATTGTCGAAAATATTCGGCCCCGCCGCATCCAGAATGCTGAAATGGACATGCAGGCCGTTTCCGGCCCGATCCAGATACGGTTTCGCCATAAAGGACGCGGCAAACCCGTGTTTGCGCGCAATCCCCTTGACGAACCGTTTGAAAAACACCGCGTCATCCGCAACCTTCAACGGGTCCGCGCCGTGCATCAGGTTGACCTCGAACTGGCCGGCACCGTTTTCTGAAATCGCGGCATCGACCGCAACACCGTGGGCATCGCACGCATGGTAGACATCGGCGAAAAACGCCTCGAAATGGTCAAGCTCGTCGATCGACAACACGGAATCGCCCGTCAGTCGCGCCTTGGTGACCGGCGACACAGGCGACACAGGGCGTGGCTCTGACGGGTCGGTCAGATAAAACTCCAGTTCCACCGCCGACACGGCCCGAAGGCCGGCGGCCTGATACCGCTCGACCACTGCTGCCAGAATCTGGCGCGGATCCACCGGCGAGCGGCTGCCGTCCTCCAGCCACATCGACAGCGGGATCATGGCGGTCGGTCGCGCCAGCCAGTCCACCGGCAGAATGCCCCGACCGGTAGACCGCGCAAACCCGTCACCATCACCGGTTTCGAACACCAGCGGGTTGTCGGCGGTATCTGTCCCCCAGATATCGACCGTCGTTGTCGAAACCGGCATGCGCGCCCCGTCCCGCAGGATTTTCCCCGCCTGCGCCACCGGCAAGCGCTTGCCACGCCACACACCGTTCAGATCGACAACCGCCGCGCGCACGCTCGCGACCTCGGGGTGGGCGTCCAGCCACACCAGTGCGTCTTCAGGCAACATCCGGCGCTCCTTTCAAAAAACAAACAGTGCGGCAATCGATATCCACGCGTCGCGGGCTGTCAACATATTAATTCGTTCACCGCTGAACCCGTTTCCGGGACCTTGCGCGCAATTACGCCCCGGGCGCACCACGAACACAAGGGAAGGGATTTCCCTTTGGGCGTATCCGATCTATATTGCCGTCGGAACACACTCCACCGCCGCGACATACACGCAGGAAAGCAAGGATTCAGACGTGGGAAAATTTGCGCCACCCGCCATTTTCATGTGGATACTGTTAGCATTCGCAGCGCCAGCGGCAGCACAGCAAAAGGTAACGATCGGGTATTTTGCAGAATGGCCGCTGCCGCTGCTGTATGGTGAAAAATCCGGCGCGCTCGGCAAGGCGACGGGCGCGAAAATTTCGTGGCAGGCCTTTCGTTCGTCCGGCGATCTGGTTCAGGCGCTTGCTGACGGCAGCGTCACCGTTGCCTTGTCGCTGGGTCCGGTTCCGGTCCTTCTGGCGCAAAAATCCGGCATGGACATCCGGGTCATCGGCATTTCCGCCATCTATCCGGGCTCGCAAGGCTGCATCGGGCGCGTGGCCACAGCCGGCGCCGGTATCACGGCCGCCGACCTGACCGGAAAAACAGTCGCCCTGCCCGTGGGAACACTATCGCATTTCCTGTTTCTGAAACACCTTGCGGCATTGTCGGTGAACGTCGCCGATGTCCGTCTGCTGGACAGCACTCCGCGGCAGGCCTTCGGCGCGCTGAAACAAGGCAAGGTCGACATGGCCTGTGGATGGGGACCGGCCTACCTGCAATTCGACGTGTCGGGACCGGAATTCACCGAATTCACCGCCCCCGACATCGCGGCGCAATATGTCTTCGATACAATTACCATCCTTGGCAAATCCGAGGCCGACTACGCCGGTTTTCTCGGCAAGTTCCTGAACGAGACCGACCGCCTGAACGCGCAATACCTGCAATCGCCGGATGACATGATCGCCCAAATCGCCAAAGCCAGCGGCCTGACCGGGGCGGCAACAAAAGCGGGCCTTGGCCGCGCGACGTTCCCGACCACCGACCAGTCACTGGCAATCGAGTGGTTCGGCGGCGGTCTGCAAACCCGACTTGACGAACTGGCACGGTTTTTCGTTGAACAGGCGACATTCGACACGCTGCCCGACAATCTGGACACGCTGGTCAATCCGGCCTTTCTGGTCGCCGCCAAAATCGCCCGCGCCGCCGAACCGGCGCCGGAACCCGCCGCGACCGACGCAGCAACACAATAAACGACGAAGTTTTTTGCATGGGGCGGTTTTACGCACTTGGCAATCGGGGACCATCCCCTCTATAAATTAGCATATATAAATATATGTCCCGTCAAACGGGGCTGCAACGCGAACGGGAGGGCGGTCAGACATGACCATTCATCAACAACCGGCGCTGGATACCTCGCCCGAGGTCAGCGACGAAATTCGTCATACGACGTGCTATATGTGCGCCTGCCGCTGCGGCATCAACGTCCACATGAAGGACGGCAAGGTCAAGTATATCGAGGGCAACAAAGACCATCCGGTAAACAAGGGTGTTCTGTGTGCCAAAGGTTCCGCCGGCATCATGCAGCATTACGCACCGTCACGTCTGCGCGCCCCCCTGAAACGGGTCGGCGAGCGCGGCGAAGGCAAGTTCGAGGAGATTTCCTGGGACGAGGCGCTGGAGATCGCGACCGGTTGGCTGAAACCCATCCGCGACAAAGCCCCTGAAAAGCTTGCGTTTTTCACGGGCCGCGACCAGTCGCAGAGCTTTACCGGCTGGTGGGCGCAGGCGTATGGCACGCCGAACTATGCCGCGCATGG
>CAZDLV010000278.1:0-2711 GCA_964506345.1 uncultured Rhodobacterales bacterium
GGGGTTCCATCGTCGCGACAAACGGGTGATCGGCGAGTGGACGACGCTGACGCTGCGCGCGCCGGATTAATGGGTCCTGACCCTAGAAGTTGCGGCGGATAACCAGTTCCATCGCGGTTGCCTTGATTGTCCGGCGCTCGATCCCGATATCGGCGAGCTGCTCGTCGGACAGTTTGTTCAGGGCGTTTTCGGTTTTGCGGGTCAGGTTCCACGCGGTGAAGGCCGCGATGGCATCGTCAAACAGGTTGACCAGTTTGAGCGTGGTGACAGCGCCAAACGGCGCGGGGCGGGATGTTTCGATATAGGCCATCTGGGCTCTCCATATTCTTGTTTGGGCGACATCATTGCCGCTGATGACCGGTATCTAGGCGCGGTGATGGCAAACGACAATCGCTATGATTGCAACCCCCCTATGCAGGCGCCGCATGGGTCTGCACCGGAGCAAATCAGGCGGGCAAAACGGGGTCTTGTGCGTCCTGGTAAATCCAGACCATCCGGTCGAGAAACCACATTTTCGTCAGGTAGACGAAGCCCGTTCCTGCCAGTGTGAAGGCAAGGTCCAGTCGCCACAAACCATAGGCAAGGATCAACCCTGACAGGGTTTGCAGCAGGTTCAGGATGCGGATTGCCAGTGCGTGATGTGCCGGCAGAGAGGTATTTTTCGTGCGGGTCCAGACCCGTTCCCCCAGAACGGCCCTTGCCGCCCAGTTGTCGAAGGTGTCGGGTTTTCCGAACAGGGTCGGATTGATGATCAGCCAGAATACCACAAGGCCAATCGGGATCAGGCTGTACCAGTCGAGCCAGACGCGCGACCAGATCGCCAGAATCAGCAGCGGCAACGAGGCGAATCTGGTCCAGACAGACCACGGGTTGGTGTGTTTCAGCCAGCCGTCGTCGTCGAGGCCGAAAATGCGGGTCAGTGCGGTGTGGTTGTCGGTCATGGGGCTCTCCTTGTGTATACCAGATAGTCGGTCGTGCGGGGAAACCGGTTCAATCGGCCGGAAATATTCCGGCCTTGGCAGATGTTCCCGTTTCGTGCTAACGCTGGTGCAACGATAATTTCCGGAGAGCGGGCAGTATGCGAGTCATTGGAATTGATCCGGGTCTCAGGCGGACGGGCTGGGGCATTGTGGATGTGGACGGCTCGCGTATTGCGCATGTGGGCAACGGCACCTGCCAGTCGGCGGGGACGGACCTTGCCTATCGTCTTTCCAGCCTGTTCGACCAGTTGCGCGCGGTGTTTGCCGAGTTTGCGCCCGAAACCGCGGCGGTGGAGAAAACCTTTGTCAACAAGGACGGGGTCGGCACGCTGAAGCTGGGACAGGCGCGCGGGATTGCCATGCTGGTGCCGGCGCAGGCGGGAATACCGGTGGCGGAATATGCGCCTAACTCGGTGAAAAAGGTGGTGGTCGGGGTTGGCCATGCGGACAAGGCGCAGGTGGAACATATGGTCAGAATGCAGATGCCCGGGGTGGTGATCAACGGGCCGGATGCGGCGGATGCCCTGGCGATTGCCATGTGCCATGCGCATCATGCCCGGTTCGCCGGACGGCTGGAAGCGGCGCTGGAAAGGGCGGGGGCATGATTGGCAAGGTGACAGGGCGGGTTGATTACCGCAACGCCGATCATGTGCTGATCGACACCGGCGGGGTTGGCTATATCGTTTATTGCAACGAACGGACGCTGGCGATGATGCCGGCGGCGGGGGGGATGGTTTCGCTTTATACCGAAATGGTGGTGCGGCAGGATTTCATGCAGCTTTACGGGTTTTCGACCTTGGCGGAGCGGGAATGGCACCGGTTGCTGACCTCGGTTCAGGGGGTCGGGGCGAAGGCGGCGCTGGCGATACTCGGGACGCTGGGACCGGAGGGCACGGGGCGGGCGATTGCGCTGGGCGATGTGGCGGCGATCAAGGCGGCGCCGGGGGTCGGGCCGAAAATCGCGCAGCGGGTGGCCAATGAATTGAAGGACAAGGCGCCGGCGGTGATGGCCATGGGGGCGAGCGGCTCGCAAGTGGCCGAGGCGGACGAGGGGCTGGTGATCGATGCGCCTGCGCCTGTGGCTGTGAAAGCACCGGTGGTGGATGGTGCGGCGGCGGCACAGGCGGATGCGCTCTCGGCGTTGGTCAATCTGGGCTACGGGCATGGCGATGCGGCCAGCGCGGTGGCGCAGGCTTCGGGCAGCGCGCCGGAGGCCGGCTCGGCGGAACTGATACGCGCGGCGCTGCGGCTGCTGGCACCGAAAGGGTAGCGGATGGACGATCGACAGGAGATACGCCCCGAGGCGTTGCCCGGTGATGCGGATCGGGCGCTGCGGCCGCAGACGCTCGACGAATTTGTCGGGCAGGCGGAGGCGCGGGCGAACCTGCGGGTGTTTATCGAAAGCGCGAAGATGCGCGGGCAGGCGATGGACCACGCGTTGTTTTACGGCCCGCCCGGTCTGGGCAAAACCACGTTGGCGCAGATCATGGCGCGCGAGCTGGGGGTGAATTTCCGCATGACCTCCGGCCCTGTGCTGGCCAAGGCGGGGGATCTGGCGGCGATCCTGACCAATCTGGACGCGCGTGACGTGCTGTTTATCGACGAAATCCACCGGATGAATCCGGCGGTGGAGGAGATACTTTATCCGGCGCTGGAGGATTTCGAGCTGGATCTGGTGATCGGCGAGGGACCGGCGGCGCGCACCGTGCGGATCGACCTGCAACCCTTTAC
>CAZDLV010000279.1:0-2705 GCA_964506345.1 uncultured Rhodobacterales bacterium
AAATCTCCCAGCGTGGCGGGCAGCCAGAAGCGCACCGAGAGCCGCGCCGCATTGGGGGCCAGCCCAAGGATGAATACGCGGGTTTCCGGCGCAAATTCCGGCGCTGCGACGCGGCCTGCGGCAATGTTTTCAAGGGCGGCGCGCAATGTGTTGGTTTCTGCGACCTCGTCGGGCGGATTGAGCGCCCCGAACAGCATGTTCTCAATGCTTTGCGCCGCGCCGGCCTCTACGGTTTCCGCCCAGAACACCACCGTGCTATCGCCAATCCGCAAATTGCGCCCCGAGCCTTTGGCCAGCAGCACATTCAGAGCCGTGCCATAAGCGAAGGCCGCAGATTGCGACACAGGCGCATTCTCGCCCTGTGTTTTGCCAAAGGACTCGTAAGCCGCTTTATTGAAGGCCACCAGCGACGCCCCCGAGCTTTGCGCCCCCATAACTCCCTTGATCGACGGATGCAGGCGGGCAACCGCCCCTTGGGTTCCGTTCACAAGGCAAAGCGCGGTCTCCTCGTTGCCAGTGGCATCCCGCACCAGCAGGTGTTGCGCCGCCGCGCGCTCATGAATATATCGCGGCTGGCTATTGGCAGCGGTATCCCCCTCCAACCGGAAAACGAGGTTTTCATCCAGCAGGTCGGGCGGGTGCCCGTTTTGTCCGAACATATCCGGCCGCCATGCCTGCATAAAGCCGCGCAAGGCTTGTAGCCCAGGGTCATTGACCTCTGCCAACAGGTCAGAATGTGCTTGCACAAAGGCCGCATGTTCCTGTGCTGTGCGCTTCTCCTGCCCGAAAGTCAGGTGCCCGTCCTCATCCAGCACCGGTTTGCCTTTGGCATCTTTCAGCAGCGTCACTCCCAGCACATAGGCTGATTTGTCCCAGAAAAGATTCGGCTTGATGCCTGCGGTTCGTTTGACCGCCTCGGGCACCGTCATTTTTCGGGGGCGCAGCTTGCCTTTTTCGTCAGGCACCCGCAGATCGCGGATGGCCAGCACATGGCCCTTGCCGTCCAGCACCACCTCGCCGCCGATATTCTCCAGCGAATAGCCGTGCGGGGGGGCATCGCCGGTTTTTTCCAGCCGGTCATAGAGGCGGGCAAGCTCGGTCAGGATGGTCATTTTATCAACCCCTCACTGCGGGCGCGGGCGACGTCGATGATGCCCTTTTCCATTCGGGCCCGAAAAAACAGCGGCGTGCGGCCATTGGCAAAGTCGATGTCATACAGCATCCAGCCAAGGTCGCGGCTCTGGTTGCCTGCTGGCAATTCGGTGGCGGGGAATTCCTCGGCCCATTCAAACCACGCCGGAAATTCGCGCACCCCCATGGCGGGGCGATGAAAGCACTGCCCGGTTTTGGCGCGCCGCGTGAACATGTCCATATGTTTGCCCGCATTATCTGCCGTGCCTGCCTTTGGGGTCATCTCGAAATGGGCTTCTATCCCGTAGGCCACATCGCGCAGGGCCAGCATGGCGCGTTGCTGGCGGTCTTGCTCCGTGACCAGCCCCAGCCCCTCAAGCGAATTGTTTTTCATGGCGGTTTTCACCTTGCCTGCCGGAATTTTGGAGCCAACCTCGTTGCGCCGAATACTTTCAAAGCGGATGGGATTGAGCACATGGATACGGTCCACCACCCAGCGGATGGCAGGCTTCCAGTGAATGGCCTCCAGAATGCCCCGCGCGGCGGAGGGGGTGATCACATCATAAGACACCCGCTCGACCTTCATTTCAGGGCGGGTAAAGCAGGCGTAATCGCCGCGAATAAGAAGCTTTATGCCGTAGCTCATATCATTAAATCTCCCAAATCCTCGAAATCGTCCGCCGAAAAACCGGCGGTTGCATCATAGAGGCGTTCATTCGCCAGCAGCACGAATTGTTCGCCAAACTCACTTTCGCGCCAGATTTCGGCGGCACTAGCCTGCAAAAGCTGCGCCCGCTGATACTGCGGTATCTGCACCTGAAAGGGCTGGAAATCACGGGCCAGCGGGCCGGCATGGGGGCGGTGAAAGAAATCCTTGAGCATATCTTCAGGAATGCCCCAATCTCCCCCCTGAATAATCAACGGCACGCTGGCTTGCTCGATAATTCGGAATGCGTGGGCGATATCGGCAAAGGGAAAATCCATCTGGTTGCCGGATTGCGCCAGCGCCTTCATAATCCCCGGCACGTTGCCAACCGAAACGCTATCGAGGGCCTCAACGCCTCTATCCCAATAGAGCTGCCGGAAGTAATCCCGCACCGCGTCAAGGCTTAGCGGGTCGCCGTGGCGGGCCAAGATCTCGGCCCCGATCTCGGCAAATTGTTTCAGATCAGCCGGCGGTTTGAAATCCTCGCTGCCGCGAAATACATAAACCTCGCCGCGCGCCCGCTTGCCCTCGCGGTTGCACCGGCCCGCAGCTTGGGCGATCGAGTCAATCCCCGCGACTTCGCGCCAAACCTGCGGGAAATCCACATCTACGCCGGCCTCTATCAACGAAGTTGCCACCAGCCGCACGGGGCGGCCATTTGTTAGGGCGTCACGGACATTTTGCAGAACTTTGCGCCGATGGGCGGCGGTCATCAGCGTGGTGAGCAGGGTGGCACCGGGAAAATCGGCCAGCAAATCATAGAGTGCCCGCACATGGCGGCGGTTATTGAGAATGGTCAGAACCTGTTCCTGCGCGGCTATTTTTTCCGCTAAAGCGGTATCATCCAGTGTGCCCGCATCAATGATTT
>CAZDLV010000280.1:0-2702 GCA_964506345.1 uncultured Rhodobacterales bacterium
CTGATCGCCGACATCCTCCAGGCCCCCTGGATCCAGCAGAACCTGGAAACCCTGGCCCTCCGCTACGCCTCGCAAAAGCTTGTCCCCGAGCACTACCGCGAGGTCAAGACCCGCCGCGAACGCCAGGCCGACAAGATCCTGGCTGCGGTCCACGAGCGCCTGGTCAAGGAGATCAACTACTGGTCCGACCGCTACATCAAACTCAGCGAGGATGTCGCCGCCGGCAAGCAACCCCGCATGCAGCCCGAGATGGCCCGCCGCCGGGTCGACGAGCTGACCGAGCGTCTGGCCCAGCGAAAGCGCGAGCTGGAGGCCATGCAGAACGTCGTCTCCAGCACCCCCCTGGTCGTGGGGGGCGCGCTCGTGGTGCCGCGGGGCCTGCTGGCCCAGCGAAAAGGCGAGGGCACCTTCACCGCCGACGCCGCGGCCCGCGCCCGCGTCGAACGGGTCGCCATGCAGGCGGTCATGGACGTGGAGCGCGGGTTCGGCCACCAGGTGTGGGACGTGTCGGCCGAGAAGTGCGGGTGGGACATCACCGCGCGCCCCCCGGCCAACCCCGACGGCTCCATCCCCTCCGACCGGCACATCGAGGTCAAGGGGCGCGCCAAGGGCCAGACCACCATCACCGTCACCCGCAACGAGATCCTCTACGCCCTGAACCAGGCGGACAAGTTCATCCTGGCCATCGTCATCGTGGACGGGGACGGCTACGAAGGCCCGTACTACCTCCGAAACCCCTTCACCAAAGAGCCGGACTTCGGGGTGGCCAGCATCAACTACAGCCTGGACGAGCTGCTGTCCAAGGCCGTCTCACCCGAGGAAACCGTATGCTGACCAAGCTCACCATCCGCAACTTCAAGCTCTTCGACGAGGTCGAGCTGGAGCTGGGCGACCGGGTCGTGCTGATCGGCCCCAACAACGCGGGCAAGACGACCGCACTGCAGGCCCTGGCGCTCTGGGACGTGGGCGTCCGTCGTTGGGTGGAGAAGCGGGGCACGGGAAAGGTCTCCAGAAAAAAGCGCTCCGGCGTCACCATCAACCGGCGGGACCTGATCGGCGTGCCGGTTCCCACCGCCAACCTGTTGTGGCGGGACCTCCATGTGCGCAGCGGCAAGCGGGTCGATGGAAAACAACGCACCGAGAACATCCTCATCGACATAGTGGTGGACGGCCCGGACTGGTCCTGCGGTCTGGAGTTCGACTACGCCAACGAGGAGTCCTTTTACTGCCGGCCGCTTCGCATCGACGCCGACACCCGCATGGAGGTTCCGGAGCAGGTTCGCAGCGTTCGCATCGCCTACCTGCCCCCCATGTCCGGCCTCGCAGCCAATGAGGACCGCCTGGATCCCGGCGCCATCAACGTCCGCCTGGGCGAAGGCCGAACGGCGGAGGTGCTCCGCAACCTGTGCTACCAGGTCCTGACGGGCGAGCGCGGCCCGGAGCGCTGGCAACGGATCGTCGAGCGCATGCAAAAGCTGTTCGGCTGCACCCTGTTGGAGCCGAAATACATCCCCGAGCGCGGCGCCATCACCATGGCCTACAAGGACCGCAAAGGCATCACCCTCGATCTGTCCACCAGCGGCCGCGGCCAGCAGCAGACCCTTCTGCTGCTCGCCCACATGGCCGCCAACCCCGGTTCCGTGCTGCTGCTGGATGAACCGGACGCCCACTTGGAGATCCTTCGCCAGCGCCAGATCTACCAGGTCATCAGCGAGGTCGCCGACGAAACCGGCAGCCAGATCATCGCCGCCAGCCACTCCGAAGTGATCCTCAACGAGGCTGCGGACCGCGACATCCTGATCGCCTTCGTCGGCAAGCCTCACCGCATCGACGACCGCGGCAGTCAGGTCGCCAAGGCGCTCAAAGAGATCGGCTTCGAGCACTACCTGCAGGCCGAGGAGCGCGGCTGGGTGCTCTACCTGGAAGGCTCCACCGATCTGGCGATCCTGCTCGCCCTGGCGCGTAAGCTGGATCACCCCGCGAAGGAACTGCTGGAGAGCCCCTATGTGCACTACGTGGCCAACCAGCCCAAGAAGGCGCAGGAGCACTTCTACGGCGTCCGTGAGGCCAAGCCGGACCTGGTCGGTGTCGCCATCCACGACCGACTCGCCCAGGACCTGCCTCGTGACCCCAACCTGGTGCAACGGATGTGGAAAAAGCGGGAGATCGAGAACTACCTCTGCAACCGGGCCGTATTGGAGGCCTATGCTGCCGCCGAGGGGACCCGTCAGGGGGGCGAACTGTTCGGCAGCACGTGGCGCACGACCATGCGGGAGACCATCGACGAAATCGAGAAGGCACTGGCCGCGCTGGGCAAGCCTTCCCCCTGGTCGGACGACATCAAGGCCAGCGACGACTTCCTCGACCCGCTGTTCAAGCGGTTCTACGAGAAGCTGAGCATCCCCAACCTCATGACCAAGACCGGCTACCACCGGCTCGCCGAGCACATCGAACCCGACGCCATCGACGAGGAAGTGCGCGAAGTCCTCGACCTGATCGCGGAGACGGCGGGCAACGCACACCCCCGGAGCAACGGCGAATGACCCCCGTCAAATCCCCCAAAAAACTCATCGAAGTCGCCCTGCCGCTCGACGACATCAACCGCGAGGCGGCGCGGGAGAAGTCCATCCGCCACGGGCACCCCAGCACCCTGCATCTGTGGTGGGCGCGGCGGCCGCTGGCCGCGGCGCGGGCGGTTCTGT
>CAZDLV010000281.1:0-2701 GCA_964506345.1 uncultured Rhodobacterales bacterium
AAAACCATCTTGGGCAACTACAGCAGGGTTTAAACTGAGCTCAGCTATTTTTCTACTAATAAGATTAAGGTCTGCAGCCGCTTGGTTATTACGAGCAAAGAACTGGATAAAGCCAGTATTATCCATACTGTGATAATCATCATGACCACAATGAATATTAGACGTGGCTTTTGTTATTGATTTACAGGTAATATTTAATACATAAGGCAGTCTTTTTCCCACAGCAGCATACAGAGACTCATGCATAGACGCTACACTTTGGGCAGATGAGCAAAAATGAGTCGCTCTTAACCCAGATAAAGCCAAGCCAGCCGTTGCCGTAGCAGCCGCAGGGTTATCTTCTGGGTTAACAGAAATCAAGGGTCTATTTGAAATGTTAAGGTGACCGTTATTTTTTTGTTGATTCCACCCAGTGCTCATTTCAGAAGCAGGTGTTGATAGATAAGCCCCCGCAGCATCAGTAGATTCTCTTTCACACATAATAATGGCTTCATTGCCTGTCATTATTGTGTGGATACCAGGGTATTTGTAGACTTTATTTTGTTTTTTCTTACCAAAAATGGCCATTGTAAACCTAAGAAACGAGTTATATATTAAATGTTATTGTTGAGGTAAAGACTCAGTACGGTGAGATTGATTAGCGGCCTTGCCTACACTGGAACGAGTTGTTCCTAATTTGCTGTCTATCCAGACAATTGCCCCAGTAGGACAGCGCTCAATAGGTGTGCGGTCAACTATAATTTCGTCATACTTTTTAAAATCAATCACAGCTAAGTTATTTTTTATCTCAATTAAACCTTCGGGAGCATCGACTACGCATTTTTCACAGGCAGTACAAGCAACTTCACACTCTGCTTCAGCTTTATCGCCTTCATCTAGGCTTTTACAGGCAACAAATAGTTGATGACTAACGGGTTGTAATGAAAACAAGTCTTTTGGACAAACAACAATACAGTCATTGCAAGCAGTACATTTATCTTCGATAACAATGGGTAAGCCATGCTCATCCATAAAAATAGCATCAAAATCACAGACATCGGCACAGTCGGCCAACCCCAGACAGCCCCAGCTACAGCCCTTGCCTCCACCAGAAACCGCAGCAGCAGCTTGACAAGTTTGCAAACCTTCGTATTTGGCACGAGTATACGCAACGTGAGTGCCACCCGCACAGGCTAAACGAGCAACAACTTTTTCAGCCTCGCCCATATCTACACCCATATAAGCGGCAATTTTAGCATTGCCTTCAGGCGTATTAACAGTACATGAAGATGGATTCTTTGCGCCACTAACTACGGCCTCAGCAAAAGGCCTGCAACCAGGCACACCACATGCACCACATTGCGCCTGAGGTAACATATCGTCTACCTCGTCAATACGAGGATCTTCGTAAACGAAGAGTTTTTTGTTTGCAATTGCAAGGATGATGGCGAGTACAACACCAAGAACCATCATAAAAATTGCAGCCGTTATGATGCTAGAAGTCATTTAGTTATATTTAAGGGTGTAAATAAGTAATTATTTAGATTGATTTTTTAAGATAACCGTTAATTATACACAATATCAGCTGTTTTTGGGTGAGTGATATTTTAGTTGGGGATAGCAGCATAAAAAAAATTTAAATCATAAACTCTATCCATTGCATCAATATTTTGTTCTGTGTATCCTGCCTGTTGTTTTAAAAATAAATCAGATTCAGTGGATGACTAGATAAATGCAAATAAACTTGATTTCAGTAGGAAATAAAATGCCGGGCTGGGTGCAGCAAGGTTATGATGAGTATGCTAAACGAATGCCAAAGGAGTGTGATTTGCAACTTAAGGAAATAATACCAGGGAAGCGTGGAAAAAATAGTGATGTTGCTCGAATTGTCAGGGATGAAGGGGAAAGAATGATTCAAGCTGTGCCCACTAAAACGCATATTGTTACCTTAGATATTCCAGGAAAACCCTGGACGACTCCAGAGCTTTCAGTTGCTATGAAAAGATGGATGGAAAGTGGTCAAAATGTTGCATTAATGATTGGGGGGCCGGAAGGTTTATCTGATTCTGTTAGGGAGCTTGCCAGAGAGTCGTGGAGCTTATCCAAGCTAACTTTTCCGCATCCGATGGTACGAATTTTAGTTGCAGAGCAACTATATAGAGCCTGGAGCATTCTTAATAACCACCCCTATCACCGATGACAGCACAACTTATTTTAGCTTCAGCATCGCCTCGACGCAGGGAATTATTAGACCAAATTGCTGTCAGTTATATTACTCATCCAGCTGATATTGATGAAACAGCTAAACCTGCAGAAAGTGCCCGAGAGTATGTGATAAGAATTGCGGCTGAAAAATCAGCATCAGCAGCTTGTCAAAGTTCAGTAGCAACTAGTTTGCCAATATTGGCCGCAGATACCAGTGTGGTGATCAATAACTTTATTTTAGGAAAACCTGAAAATGAAGCGCATGCAATAGAAATGTTACAACAGTTATCAGGGAATAGACACTATGTTTATAGTGCTGTTTCTTTTAGAAGTGCACAAGCTATGGGGGATAAAATATTCCATCATCAGGCCTTAAGCATTACAGAAGTGAACTTTAGAACACTGGGATTAGAAGAAATAAAGGCTTATTGGCGGACGGGGGAACCACAAGGTAAAGCAGGTGCTTATGCTATACAGGGCTTGGCAAGTGTTTTTGTTGAATCTATCAAAGGTAGTT
>CAZDLV010000282.1:0-2683 GCA_964506345.1 uncultured Rhodobacterales bacterium
CAGCGAACAAATCCGTCAAACTGCGCGTGCCGGATTAATGGGTCCTGACCCTAATCGGCCACCTCAAGCCCCGTCAACAGGCGATGCACCTCGTCCGGTGCCTCGAAAACCAGCCGGACGGGAAAGGCCATGACCTCGCCCTTGAAATGCGCGGGCAGGCGGGCCACGTCCTTTTCCGTTGTCACCAGATGCGCGCCCTTCGCCCATGCCTCGGCCCGCAGACGTTGCAGCACCGCGTCGGAATAGGGCGCGTGATCGGGAAACGCATGTGTCGCCAGAACATTCGCGCCGGCAGATTTCAAGGAATTGAAAAACTTGCCCGGTCGTCCGATTCCGGCAAAGGCGACGCAGGGCATACCGGCCCAGTCGATACCCATTTCCAGCGGTTGCAAAGCGGCGCGCCAGCGCGGGATTCCGGCAATTTCCGGCCAGCCCGCCGTCAACCGGTTTTGTGCGCCATCCGCACCGATGCTTAGCACCACATCGGCCCGTTTCAGCCCTTCGGCCACCGGTTCGCGCAACGGACCGGCGGGCATCACCATGCCGTTGCCGAACCCGATTTCGGCGTCCACCACAACAACAGACAGATCCTTGGCCACCTGCGGGTTCTGGAAACCGTCGTCCAGCAAAACCACCCTGGCCCCTGCCGCCACCGCCGCCAGAATTCCGGCGCGCCGATCCCTGGCCACCCAGCACGGCCCGAAGGTCGATATCTGCAACGGTTCGTCCCCGACATCCGCCGCCGAATGCACCCGTTCGTCCACACGCACCGGCCCGTTCATCCGCCCGCCATATCCACGCGAAACCACATGCGCCTTGTCCGCACCATAAAGTTGCAGCAACGCGATGATCGCCGGCGTTTTACCCGTGCCGCCAGCATTGATATTGCCGACGCACACCACCGGAACCGGCATTTTTTCCCACGGGCCGGCCTGCAAACGCCGCCGCGTCACAGCGGCCCAGACGCCGGCCAGCGGCGATAAAATCCGGGGTAGCAGCCCGCGCGCATGGCGCGGCCGCAACCAGAACAACGGCGCACGCATCACACCCCCCCTTCCGGCACAAACGATTGCAGGACTTCCAGAACCCGGTCCGTCACTTCCGCCCCCTCGCTTCCGACGGTCCATGCCGCTGTTGCCAGTTCGGCCGCGCGCTCGGGGATCAGGGCCTGACACAACGCCTCGGCCAAACCCTCGCCGTCCTTTACACCGACACAGGCGCCGGCGCCGTCCAGAACATCGAAGGCCCGGGCATACCCCCCCACATACGGCCCGTGCAGAATGGCCGACCCCAGCGCCGTCGGTTCGTACGGATTATGCCCGCCGTATTCCACCAGCGAGCCCCCCAGAAACGAAACCGGAGCCAGACGATACCACAGCCCCATCTCGCCGTGCGTATCGGCAAGATAAATATCAACGCGCGCATCGATCCCGCCCCCCTTGGTCCGTTGCGCCACCGACCAGTCCGCGGCCGCACATACCGCAGCCAGCGCGTCCCCGCGCCCAGGGTCGTTCGGCACCAGAATCATCAGCAGTTCGGGAAACGAACGCCGGACCTTGCGAAAAACCTCCAGCAGGATTTCCTCTTCGCCGGCATGGGTCAGGGCCGCCAGCCAGACCGGCCGCCCGCCCATTGCCAATGCCATCGCGCGACGCTCGTCCTCGTTGTGCGGCAGCGGCGCGGACCCTTCGCGCAGCGCCCCCGTTACCTCGATCAGGTCGCGCTCCACCCCCAACGCCCGCATATTCCCCTCGGTCGTGGTGTCTTGCGCCAGTATCCTGCCAAACCGCCCCAGAACCGAGGAAACCAGCCCGTGCATAAACCGCCACCCCCGAAAACTGCCGGGGGTCATGCGTGCGTTGACCAGCACCATCGGAATATCCCGCGCCTTGGTTCGCGCCAGCAACGCCGGTCGATACCGCCCTTCGGTCCAGACGGCCAGCGTGGGGCGCCAATGGTCCAGAAATGCCTCGATCGCGGCGTGGTTTTCGGGCGGGACTGCGGCATAAACCATCTGCGCGCCCCCCCGTTCGCGCACCGCGTCCAGCGTCACGGGACTGGCGGCGCTGACCAGACAGCGCCAGCCGGTATTTTCGTCCAGAAACCGCCGAACGACCTCCAGCACCGCCGGGGCCTCGGTCGCGCTGACAATATGAACCCAGATCAGCGGGCCGTCACCACGCGGCGCCGGCAGAAGTTTCGCACCGGTGCCGGAAAACACCCCGCGCACAAAGCGGGTGTACAATAGATAGACCGCAAGCCCGACAGAGCGGCGCATCAGCCCATTTCTTCGGTCGCACTGGCCTCGATTTTTTCGTCGCGCAGACGATGCAGATGGGCGATGAAATACCGCATATGGGCGTTGTCCACCGTCGCATGTGCCGCCGATTTCCACGCATCATAGGCCGCCGCATAATTCGGATAATACCCGACCGTCTCGATGCGGGACGGGTCGCGAAAGGTATTGCCCTGCGGGTCGACAAGCTCGCCGCCGAAAACAAGATGCAAACGTTGTGTCATGGCCTAATTCCTGTGATTGCTGTTGCGCCGCGCACAATAGCCGTTTGCTGCGCCGCGTCAATCACGCGCAAGCTAACAATTTGTTAACCAATCCGCTGTATAACCGGCCGCACTGAGCGAGCGGGCCATCAACCCGCGGGTTATCGCGCCAGAGGATGTAAAC
>CAZDLV010000283.1:0-2652 GCA_964506345.1 uncultured Rhodobacterales bacterium
GAATATTGTAGTTGTCGCGGAACATCGAGATCACCTCGTCCGCCTCGCGCTTGCGCATCAGGCGGGTATCAACAAAAACGCAAGTCAGCTGCTCGCCAATCGCCTCGTGGATCAGCACCGCCGCAACCGAGGAATCGACCCCGCCGGACAACCCGCAAATCACCTTGGCATCGCCTACTTGTTCGCGGATTTCGGCAATCGCCTGTTCCTTGTAGGCCCCCATCGTCCAGTCTCCGGTAAAGCCCGCCATGTCGGTGAAATTCTTCAGCAGGCGCGCACCGTTGGGGGTGTGGTGGACCTCGGGATGGAACTGCGTGCCATAGAATTTCCGGCCCGCATCCGCGATGATCGCATAGGGCGCGTTCGGCGAGGTGCCGATGATCTCGAACCCCGGCGCCATTTCGGTGACGCGGTCGCCGTGGGACATCCAGACCTCTTCGGGGCCGTTTTCGAACAGACCGGCAAAAATCGGGTCGTTTTCATGGTTGCCCGCAGGCTCGACAAAGGCGCGACCGAATTCGGCGTGGTGGCCGCTTTCGACCTTGCCGCCGAGGTGTTCCATCATCACCTGCTGCCCGTAGCAGATGCCGAATATCGGCAACCCCATTTCGAACAGCTCCTGCGGTGCGCGCGGACTGTCCGGTTCCGTCACGCTGGCCGGCCCGCCGGACAGGATCACGGCCTTGGGGGCAAAGGCGCGGATGCTTTCGGCGCTGACTTTGTTGAAGGGGTGGATTTCGCAATAGATATTGCTCTCGCGCAGGCGGCGCGCGATCAGCTGCGTTACCTGCGAGCCGAAATCGATGATGAGAAGGCGGTCATGTGTTTGTGTGCTCATGGCCGCTGTTTAGGGTGCGGGGCGGATTCGCGCAAGGTGTCGCGGATGGTCGTTATGTTGGCGGTTTCGGGCGGGGGAATTTTACGGGGCGCCTATAATGAAGCCACGCAGAACAACTTCAGGATTGCGCCCATGTCCCTTGAACAGAACCCGCCCCGTCGCCGCGCCCGTGGAGGCGGAGCCGCGCGCCGCGCCGAACGCAACGCCCCGAAATTCGAGGCAGCGAAATACATCGAACGCAACATTCCGAACTTCGAAATCCTGAACGACGAGGCGCTGGAACTGATCGAACACAACGCCGAAACCGTGCTGGCGGAAATCGGCGTCAATTTCGTGGATACGCCCGGGGCACTGGACCTGTGGCGCGAAGCCGGTGCGGATGTGGATGGCGAGCGTGTGCGCATCCCGCGCGGTCTGGCGCGCGAACTGTGCAAAACCGCCCCGTCGCGCATTGTCCAGCACGCCCGCAATCCCGAGCGCACGGTGGAAATCGGTGGCAACACGCTGGTGCTGGCCCCGGTTTACGGCCCGCCTTTCGTGCGCGATCTGGAGGGCGGCCGCCGTTACGCCACCATGGCGGATTTCGAAAAATTCGTGAAGCTCGGCCATATGTCGAAATACCTGCACCATTCCGGCGGCACGGTATGCGAGCCGACCGATGTGCCGGTCAACAAGCGTCATCTGGATATGCTCTATGCCCATATGACGCTGACCGACAAACCCTTCATGGGATCCGTCACCGCGCCCGAGCGGGCGGTGGATTCGGTGGAGATGTCGAAAATCCTGTTCGGCGCGGATTTCGTTGACCGCAACGCGGTGATGACCAGTCTGATCAACATCAACTCGCCGCTGACATTCGATCCGATCATGGTCGGGGCACTCGATGTCTATGCCCGCGCCAATCAGGCCTGCATCATCTCGCCGTTTATCGTCGGCGGGGCGATGGCGCCGGTCTCGGTGGCCGGAACGCTGACGCAGGTTTTCGCCGAGGTGCTGGCCGGTGTCGCCTATTCGCAACTGGTGCGCAAAGGCGCGCCGGTGATTTTCGGCACTTTTGTGACCTCGATCGACATGAACTCCGGCGCGCCGACCTTCGGCACGCCCGAGGCGGCGAAAATCCTCTACGGGGCAGGGCAACTGGCGCGGCGTCTGGGATTGCCGTTCCGCTCCGGCGGCGGGCTGTGCGGCTCGAAACTGCCCGATGCGCAGGCGGGGTATGAAACCGCCAATACGCTGAACGCGGCGCTGCTGGGCGGGGTCAACTTCATGCTGCACGCCTGCGGCTGGCTGGAGGGCGGTCTGGTGTCGAGCTTCGAGAAATTCGTTATGGACGCCGACCAGCTCGGCGCGCTGCACTCCATTGCCGCCGGTGTGGACCTGAGCGAAAACGGGCAGGCAATGTCGGCGATTGCCGAGGTCGGGCCAGGGGGGCACTACCTTGGTTGCCAGCACACGCAGGCGAATTTCAAGGATGCCTTCTGGCGCTCCGACGTTCTGGACTACAAACCCTTCGAGCAGTGGTCCGAGGAAGGCGCGCGCGACACGGTGCAACTCGCCAATGCGCGGGTGAAAAAACTTCTGTCGGAATACCAAAAACCCGCGCTCGATCCGGCGATTGACGAAGCCTTGCAGGCCTATATCGCGCGTAAAAAGGCAAGTATGCCCGACGCGTTCGGTTAGGTCTTGCCCCTAGGGCGGTGACCCGTATACCCCGCGCCGCCAGCGTGAATATCGCGAAATATCAGCGGTTTGCGGCGTACCGGCAATAGTGGTTCTATTGGCAAGCGGCGCGAGCCGCTGAAATGAAGCGATAT
>CAZDLV010000284.1:0-2637 GCA_964506345.1 uncultured Rhodobacterales bacterium
GGTTTATTCTAATTTTGATTTAACTGAAACTGACTTAGAGCTGGTTAAGCATTGGGTCACTGAAACACATGTCCGCTGGGGAAAATCAGCCGCGCATAAAAAAGAGCTTGGCTTACCTGAATTTAGTGAAAATACCTGGCAAGCAAGCTTGGACCGATTACTGATGGGCTATGCTGTGGGTAGCGAAGAAAGTTTTGTAGATAATATTTTGCCTTATCGCGATATAGAAGGCTCATCGGCCTTAATTTTAGGTGGTTTTAATGATTTTATTCAGTTTTTATTTAAGGCCAGTAAAGAATTAAGTCATGCAACCACACTAGAATCCTGGGCCAGCCGCCTTTATTATTTTGCCGACCAATTATTATCCAGCAAAACAGCAAATGAACAATTAGAACGTCAGCAACTTAATGAACTATTTGAGGACCTTGGCGATAAAATATCCACTGTTCATAATGAAGATGTTTCAATTGAGGTTGTTGTTGCCTGGTTAGAAAGCCGTGTATCAGAACAAAAATCATCCAATGGTTTTTTGCGAGGACAACTTACCTTTTGTTCTATGTTACCGATGCGTTCAATTCCCTTTAAAGTCATTGCTTTATTAGGGTTAAACGAAGGTGAGTTCCCAAAAGTTGACCGCCACCCTACCTTTGATTTAATCGGTCAGAACTTTAGACAAGGCGACCGTTCGCGCAGGGCTGATGATCGTTATCAATTTTTAGAAGTGTTACTTTCTGCACGGCAACAAATTATCATTACTTATATCGGCTTATCAATTCATCACAATGAAGATATCCCTCCTTCCGTTGTGATTAGTGAATTATTAGATGTGTTAGAAGGGGGCTATAAAATGGAAAATGTTATTACCAAGCACCCTTTACAAGCTTTTAGCCAACGTTATTTTATTGAAGGTTCGGAGCATTTTAGCTTTTCACAAACAGACTATGAAACCATGCTGGCTTTATCTGCTGATAAGCCAAAGCCTGAAAACTGGTGGCAAGGTAAATTAGATGTTAACCCCTTGGAAATCATCGAAATTAATGACTTATTCGCTTTTTTTAGACAACCCCAACATTACTTTTTAAACAAGCAATTAGGTATTCGCTTGACTGATATCGGTAAAGAAATTGAAGAGCGTGAACCCTTTGCTTTAGATATGTTAGAGTCATATCATATTAATCAGCAATGGATAGAGCATGAGCTAAAGGGAACACCTTTTCCATTAGCTAAATTAAAAGCCCAAGGCCGTTGGCTTTCTGGTGCTGCTGGTACACTTAAATATAACAGTCAGCAACAGCAAATATTAGAATTTACAAACTTGATCAAGGAGCAAAATATTGGCTCAAAAAAACCTGATCAAGCCATTGATCTAT
The DNA here is from genome assembly GCA_964506345.1 of uncultured Rhodobacterales bacterium. Classification (GTDB taxonomy): domain Bacteria; phylum Pseudomonadota; class Alphaproteobacteria; order Rhodobacterales; family Rhodobacteraceae; genus NORP23. The sequence goes on from CAZDLV010000284.1 coordinate 1,371, forward strand.
TTATAGATAACTATCGTATAGTAGGAAATTTAAGTAACCTCTACCAAAATGGCAGTTTGCTTTATCGCTATGCCAGCTTAAAAGGTAAAGACTTTATGCAAGCTTGGTTGCATCATTTAATGATTAACCAGCTATCCCCACAAAATACCTGTTTACTCAGTACGGATAATTGCCTTTTATTTATGGCTGGGCAACAACAGCAAACACTGGGAAAATTAATTGAGCTATATATACAAGGGCAACAGCAAGCTGATATATTTTTCACTGAAGCAAGTTTTGCTTATGTACAGCAAGTATTAAAACTAAAGAGCAGTAAACGTGCAAAAATACCGGCCATTAATATAGCTAAAGATAAATTAGAAAAAGAAATTAGTTTTGATCGCTCATTGCAGCTATTGTATCAAAATATTGATGACTTCTCAGAGTTGCTAAATGATAACTTTGAAAAGCAATGCAATGATTTAATTTTACCCGTTTGGGAATTATTAAAAACTGCAGAATAAATGATTAAAAAACAAGCACTGACCAAACAATCAAAATGACTGAAAAGCCAATAATATCGAACAAACAGACCATTGCTCAAACTAAGCTGTTTTGCATTGAATCCATGGACATTACTTTCAGTAATGGTCAGCAACGCCAATATGAACGTTTAACCCGAAGTAAATCTAATGGTGCTGTATTAATTGTTCCCATTCTTGATAATGACACTGTATTACTAATAAGAGAATATTCTGCAGGGGTAAACAGATATGAACTAGGCTTCCCCAAAGGCAAAATTGACGCAGGTGAAAGTCTTTTAAATGCGGCTAATAGAGAACTAAAAGAAGAGGTTGGTTATGGTGCCAGGCAAATGCATCACTTAACTTCTTTATCTATCGCTCCTTCTTATTTGGAACATATGATTGATGTTGTTATTGCACAGGGCTTATATAAGGAAAAATTACCAGGGGACGAACCTGAAGAATTAGAGGTTATCCCCTGGAAATTAGATAATATTGAGGGCTTACTAGCTACAGGAGAGTGTACAGAAGCGAGGTCAATTGCAGCATTTTATATGGTGAGAGATTATTTGAGCCTGGGTGCTTACTAAAATAATTGGGGTACAGGCATTAGTCTGCTCTTGAGTAATAAAATCGTAAGACTTTGATTTTGTTACTCTATAATTGATGACCGAGAGCAACCTAATTCACTACTTATATAATTATCATTACTTAATAATGCATACATAGCTATTATTTTTAACCACGGAGTACACTGAGAGCAC
>CAZDLV010000285.1:0-2633 GCA_964506345.1 uncultured Rhodobacterales bacterium
TCAGGCTGACAGACCCTTGCGTCAACACGATTTCGTCGCCGGGGGCCAGCATGAATGGCGAACCGCCTGCGGTAATTTCCAGAAAAGATCCACCAAGCAAACCCTCTGACGCCACCTTGATATCCGCATCGTCCGGAATTTTCACCTGCTCGTCAATTGCCAGTTTTGTGACCGCCTGATAGGTTTTCGGGTCCAGACTGATATCGGTAAGTGTGCCGATTTTCACACCGGCAAGGCGGACGTCGCTGCCGACGTTCAGGCCGGAAACACTGCGGAATTTTGCCGTAAGCGGATACTGGCCATTGCCGGCCGAAAACCCGGCGGATTGCGATGCATAATACAAAAAGCCGGCCGCGACAGCAATTACCGCCGCGCCGATCAGTGTTTCTGCTGCGTTACTTGCCATTGGAAAATGCTATTCCGGCTGCCACGAGTCGTAGTCGCTGAACTGCACGGGACGCGGCGACAACATGCTGCCGGCCGGCCGGTACGGATCAATCGCGGTCTGGTTTTCAATGTGCGGTTTTTCCCACGATTTATGCGCCAGCGGGGTTTTCCCCGGAATGTTGTCAAACGTGTGGTGCAGCCACCCGTGCCAGTCCGGCGAAATCCGCGTTGCCTCGATTTCGCCATTGAAAATAACCCAGCGCTTGTCTCCGGCCTTGTCGGTATAGAACTTGTTTCCTTGTTCATCCTCGCCAACAAGAACACCGTGACGCCGGGTGAATATCTGGGTGCCGAGCGACTGGTCTTTCCACCAGATCAGCATACGCAACAGGAATTTCATGCTTGTCTCCACTAACATTGCTATGGGCGTTATGCCCATATTTGCGGCTAAACGTCCAGAGCGATTATGATGCCGAGGCCGGCTCTTCCTTGCGGTCCGCATAAATAATCAGCGGCTCGCCCTTTTTATCGACGGCTTCGGCGTTCACGACAACTTCTTCCACACCCTCCATACCGGGTAGATCGAACATCGAGTTCAACAGGATTTCCTCGAGAATTGACCTCAATCCGCGTGCGCCGGTTTTGCGGTTGATTGCGCGGGCTGCAATGGCCTTCAGGGCATCGTCGGTGAAGCTGAGCTGCACATCTTCCATCTGGAACAGCCGTTGGTATTGCTTGACCAGCGCGTTTTTCGGACCTGTCAGAATGGTCACCAGCGCATCGGCGTCAAGGTCGGTCAGCGTCGCGATAACGGGCAGGCGACCGACGAATTCCGGGATCAATCCGAATTTCAGCAAATCTTCGGGTTCGAGTTCCTGAAACAGATCGCCGACCGAACGTTCGTCATTGTCTTTGACGTCGGCACCGAAACCCATCGAGGTTCCCTTGAAACGCTGCGCGATGATTTTGTCCAGACCGGCGAATGCACCGCCGCAGATGAACAGGATGTTGGAGGTATCGACCTGCAAAAACTCTTGCTGCGGATGCTTGCGCCCGCCTTGCGGCGGAACCGAGGCAACCGTGCCTTCCATGATTTTCAGCAAGGCCTGTTGCACCCCCTCGCCCGAGACATCGCGGGTGATGGACGGATTATCGGACTTGCGGGAAATCTTGTCGATTTCGTCAATGTAAACGATACCGCGCTGCGCGCGTTCGACGTTGTATTCTGCCGACTGCAACAGTTTCAGGATGATGTTTTCGACATCTTCGCCGACATAGCCGGCCTCGGTCAGTGTCGTGGCGTCGGCCATGGTGAACGGCACATCCAGAATACGGGCCAGCGTTTGCGCCAGCAATGTCTTGCCGCAACCGGTCGGACCGACCAGCATGATGTTGGATTTCGCCAGCTCGACTTCGGCGTTTCCGGCCGCATGTTCAAGGCGTTTGTAATGGTTGTGCACGGCCACCGACAATACCTTTTTGGCCATGCCCTGTCCGATAACATAATCGTCCAGCACCTTGCAGATATCCCGTGGCGTCGGCACACCGTCCGTAGCCTTGACCAGATTCGACTTGGTTTCTTCGCGAATGATATCCATGCACAGTTCGACACATTCGTCGCAGATGAACACCGTAGGGCCGGCGATCAGTTTGCGCACTTCGTGCTGGCTTTTGCCGCAGAACGAACAATACAGCGTATTTTTCGAGTCTTTTCCGTCGGATTTGCTCATCAATGTCTCCTGACCCGGATAAAATGCGTCGAGTCGTTTGCTGTCATCGTCCTATTGGACCTCACCTGTTCCGGCAATTCAAGCCGGAACTGCATTATCCCGTCATCCGGCCTATTCCGTTTTGTCGTCCGCGGCGTTGTGGTGATCGACGATTTTGTCCACCAGACCCCAATCGCGGGCCTCTTCGGCGGTCATGAAATTGTCGCGGTCCAACGCCTTTTCGACCGTTTCCAGATCCTGACCGCAATGTTTGACGTAAATCTTGTTCAAACGGTCCCGCAGCTCCAGAATCTCCTTGGCGTGCAAGGCGATGTCCGAGGCCTGCCCCTGGAACCCGCCTGAGGGCTGATGCACCATCACGCGGGAATTCGGCAGGCTGAAGCGCATGTCCTTTTCACCCGCCGCCAGCAGCAGCGACCCCATCGAAGCCGCCTGCCCGATCACCAGCGTCGACACCGGCGGGCGGATGTATTGCATGGTATCATAGATCGACAGACCGGCGGACACCACACCGCC